>DATHTQ010000025.1:0-8244 GCA_035463055.1 Candidatus Limnocylindria bacterium | reverse complement strand
CGACCTGCTGGAGAGGGTAGCCGCCCTCGCCGCCCGGGCCGATACGCTGGTGCGGGACGCGGACTTCTCCAAGCTCTACCACCGCAGGCGCAAGCTGTTCCACATCGGCTACAACGCCGCGACCCAGCTGCACGACCGCGGATGCTACGACCTCATCGCCTCGGAGTCCATGCTCACCAGCCTGCTGGCCATCGCCAAGGGCGACGTGCCCGCCAGGCACTGGCAGCGCCTGGGGCGGCCCCTGACCATCATCGCGGGCCTGCCCGTGCACGTGTCCTGGAGCGGCACGATGTTCGAGTACCTGATGAACCGCCTCGTGCTCCTGGAGTTCCCGGGCAGCGTGTTCGAGGACTCGTCCCGCGCCGCGGTCATCCAGCAGATGCGCTACGCGAAGGCCCACAACATCCCCTGGGGCGTGTCCGAGTCGCAGTACTACCTCTTCGACGTCCACCGCAACTACCAGTACAAGGCGTTCGGGGTGCCCAAGCTGCGCCTGCAGCCCGTGTACAAGGACCGGCAGGTGGTGTCCCCCTACTCCACCATGCTCGCGCTGGAGTACGCGCCGGCCGAGGCGATGGCCAACCTCAGGCGCCTGAAGGACCTCGGGGCGTGGGGCGAGTACGGGTTCTACGAGGCCGTCGACTTCACCGTGCCGGACCCGGTCACGCTGCGGGACTACTGCGTGGTCCGGTCCTTCATGGCGCACCACCAGGGCATGGGCCTCACCGCCATCGCCAATTACCTGACCGGTGGCGCGATGCGCCGCAGGTTCCACGACGCGCCGATGGTCAAGGCGGCGCACGGGCTGCTGGAGGAGACGCACCAGTCGCTGTTCGCCTCGCCCTCCAGGCGCGGGTACACCGTGACCTTCCGCAACCGGGAGATGCCCGAGGAGGAGGGTACGGGCACGCGGTACGTCAAGTCCCCCAACCTGCCGGTGCCCGCGTCCAACTACCTCTCCAACGGCAGCTACTCGGTCCTGGTCACCTCCGACGGAGACGGGTTCAGCAGGCTGGGCGACACGATGCTCTACCGCTGGCGGCCGGACACCCACGCGGACACCGGCCTGTACGTCTACGTGCGCGACCTGGGCCTGGGCGCGTTCTGGAGCGCGGCCTACCACCCCACCCGCGCGAGGCCCGACCGCTACCAGGCGGTGTTCTCGCTGCACCAGTCGGAGTTCATCCGCCAGGACAAGGGCATCTCCACCACCACGCTGGTCACGCTGTTCCCCGACTACAACCTGGAGATCCGCAGGGTGACCCTCAAGAACCTGTCCTCGCGCGAGCGGCGCCTGGACGTGACCAGCTACATGGAGACCGCGGCGGACACCTTCGCGGCGGAGAGCAGCCACCCCGCGTTCAACAAGATGTTCCTGGAGACCGAGTACGCGGAGGACAGGCGGCTGTTCATCGCCTCCCGCAGGGGCGGCGCCGGGCGGCCCGTGGCGATGCACATGCTCCAGGCCGACGCGCGCCTGCTGGAGGGCGTGGAGTTCGAGACCTCGCGCGAGCGGTTCATCGGGCGGGGCGGCAGCCTGCGCAGCCCGCAGGCGATGCGCCCGGGGGCCCGGCTCTCCAACTCCGACGCGTTCTCCGGCGACTCCATCATGAGCATCCGCGCCGCCCTCTCGCTGCGCCCGGGCGCGGAGGCGACGGTCACCTTCGTCAGCGGCCTGGTCGAAAGCCGGGACGCCGCGCTGGCCGCCGCCGACACGTTCTCGGAGACCTGGCGCGTCGAGGACGCGGCGGAGCGCTTCCGCCAGCAGAGCCGCATCGAGCTTCGCTACCTCGACATCCCGGGCAGCTACCAGCGCGTGTACCAGAACGTCATCCGCCAGCTCTACTACCCCCACCGCTACTACCGGGGCCCCTCGGAGCGCGTGCGCCGCAACTGGAGCGGCCAGAGCGGGCTGTGGAAGTTCGGCATCTCCGGCGACGACCCCATCATCCTGCTGTACGTCGAGTCCCCCGACCAGGGCGGCCTGGTGCAGGACGTGCTGAAAATCTACGAGTACATGGGCATCAACGGGGTCAAGGCGGACCTGGTCATCCTGGCCGAGGGCCGCTACGGGTACGTGAGCGAGCTGAACAACATGCTCACGGGGCTGACCAGTTCGCTTCGCATCTACGACAGCGTGCGGGAGAAGACGGGCATCTACATCATCCACTCCTACGAGCTCAGCCCCTCGGAGACGGACCTGCTGTACACGGTGGCCCGCGTCGTGTTCACGGGCGAGACGGGCATCCACTTCCGCAGGCAGCAGGAGGGGAGGCAGTGATGGAGCGCGGGAACGGGAACGGGATGGAGTTCTTCAACGGATTCGGCGGGTTCGTGAACGGCGGCAAGGAATATGAGATCGTCATGGACGGCGGCACGGCGCCGCCCGCGCCGTGGATCAACGTCGTCGCCAACCCGGACTTCGGGTTCACGGTGTCCGAGGCGGGCGCGGGCGTGACCTGGGCGTACAACAGCCGCGAGAACAAGATCACCCCGTGGTCCAACGACCCGGTGCGCGACCCCGCCGGCGAGGCCATCTACGTGCGGGACGCGATGACCGGGCGGGTCATGACGCCCACGTCCCTGGGGAGGCGCGACCGCGGCGCCTACCGGGTGCGGCACGGGTTCGGGTATTCCCTGTTCTTCCACGAGGAAGCGGGGCTGCGCCAGCGCGCGCGGGTGTTCACGCCGGCGCACGACATGGTGAAGCTGTGGGAGCTGGAGCTGGAGAACGTCTCGGGCCGGGAGATGCAGCTGCAGGTGACCTACTACGCCGAGTGGGTGATGGGCACGGACCGCTCCGCCACGGGGCCCTACGTCGTGACGGCGTTCGACAACCGGCGCGAGTTCCTGTCCGCGCGCAACGTGTACAGCCAGCACTTCCGCCCCAACCGCGCGTTCATCTTCGCCGACGCGCCGCTGGGGGGCTATTCCGGGGACCGGCAGGAGGTGCTGGGCCGCGGCGGCAGCACGCAGTACCCCGAGGGGCTGGAGGAGACGCTGTCCAACAACGTGGGCGTGGGCATGGACGCGTGCGGGGCCATCCAGGTCCCCGTGCGCCTGGCCGCGGGCGAGACGCGGCGGCTGCTGCTGGGCATGGGGTACGCCCCGGACGAGGAGGCCGCCGGCGCCCTGTGCGACAAGTACCGCAAGCCCGCGCGCGTGGCCCGTGCGTTCGCGCAGATGCAGTCGCACTGGGAGGACGTCCTGGGCGCGGTGCAGGTGGAGACCTCCGACCGCGCGATGGACATCCTCCTCAACGGGTGGCTGCTCTACCAGACGGTGTCCTGCCGCCTGTACGCGCGCACGGCGTTCTACCAGAACGGCGGGGCGTTCGGCTTCCGCGACCAGCTGCAGGACAGCATGGCCCTGGTGTACGCGCGGCCGGACATGCTGCGGGCGCAGCTGCTCATGGCCTCCTCCCGGCAGTTCCTGGAAGGCGACGTGCAGCACTGGTGGCACCCGCCCACGGGCGTGGGCGTGCGCACGCGCATCACCGACGACCTGCTGTGGCTGCCCTACGTGGCCGCGGCCTACGTGCGCGCTACGGGGGACACCGGCGTGCTGCGCGAGCAGACCCCGTTCCTGCTGGGCCCGCAGCTGGCGGAGGGCCAGCACGACATGATGTTCGTGCCGGAAGTCACCAAGGAAAAGGACACGCTGTACGGGCACTGCAGGCGGGCCATCGCGCGCGCGGGGATGGGCGAGCGGGGTATGCCGCTCATCGGCGGGGGCGACTGGAACGACGGCATGGACCGCGTGGGCATCGGGGGACGCGGCGAGAGCGTGTGGCTGGCATGGTTCTACTACGCGGTGCTGGACGCGTTCATCCCGCTGGCGGAAACCATGGGCGAGCGCGCGTACGCGGACGAGCTGACGGTGGAAAAGGCGCGCCTGCGCGAGAGCATCGAGGCCAGCGCCTGGGACGGGGAGTGGTACCTGCGCGCGTTCTACGACGACGGGAGCAAGCTGGGCTCCCACGAAAACGAGGAGGCGCGCATCGACTCCATCAGCCAGTCCTGGTCCGTGATTTCCGGCGCGGGGCGGCCGGAGCGGGCGCGCCGGGCGTTCGCCTCCGCGATGGAGCACCTGGTGCTGGAGGAGGAGGGCGTGTCGCTGCTGCTGACGCCGCCGTTCGACAAGACGCCCCAGAACCCCGGCTACATCAAGGACTACCACCCGGGCATCCGCGAGAACGGGGGGCAGTACACGCACGGCGCGATCTGGCTCGCCATCTCCGCGGTGCTGCTGGGCGAGGCCGGCACGGCGCACCGGCTGTTCACCTACCTCAACCCCATCCGCAGGACGGCGGATGAGGAGGGCGCGCGCAAGTACGAGAAGGAGCCCTACGTCATGGCCGCGGACGTGTACTACGAGGCCCCCTACACCGGCCGCGGCGGGTGGAGCTGGTACACCGGCAGCGCGGGGTGGATGTACCAGGGGCTGCTCGCCCACTTCCTCGGCCTGCGCCGGGAGGGGGACAGCATCTACGTCTCGGGCTGCGTGCCCGAAGGCTTCGGCGGGTACACCATCCGCTACAGATACCGCTCCGCGACCTACGTCCTCACCGTCCAGCCGCTGTCCGACCCCGCCGCCCAGCCCGAGGAGACGCGCATCCGCCTGCGCGACGACGGCCAGGAGCACCGCATCACGGTGGAAAGCGCGTGCAGGGTGAAACTGCCGGAGGAAGAACCGGAAACCGCCTGAGACAGGGAAAACGGCGCCGGGCCTGCATCGCGCAAGGCCCGGCGTTTTTTTGGCAGGTTTCGGCGGTTATTCCATTGCGAGGAGCCATTCGTCCAGCTTGCCCCAGGGCCCGGCGCCCTGGGCGGTGACCGACGCGCCGACGGTGACGACCGTGTTTTCCCCGACGGGGATGCCCCCGATGACGGGGTTCTGCCACTCGCGCCAGGCGGTCACGCCCATCGGGGCCGTTGCGAACGGCTCCCCGTCCAGCAGGACGTAGATGTACATGTCGCTCTCGGACACGCTGCCGCCGTGGATGTAGAGGCTGAAGCGGTACGTGCCGGGCGCGAGGCCGCTGACCGTCTGCGCCACCGTGAAGGACACGCGCTGCGGGTCGTAGAAGTGGAACAGCCCGGTGCCGGACCTTGCGTCGTTGACGCTAGTGGCGCGGTACACCTCCGCCCCGTAGGCCACGCCCACCTCGTACATGGACGCGTCCGCGTCCTCGAACCCGGGGTTTTTCAGCCAGTTCTGCGCGGTGACGGTCAGGTGCGCCGTGACCTCCGCGCCCCGCTCCGTCACGCCGCGCACCTCGTACTCGCCCAGCGCAGACCAGTCCCCCTCCTCCCAGGCGACGGGGACCTGCTCCACGGTGCCGTCGGTGAACAGCGCGTCCACGGTATCGGGCAGCGATACGCCGTCCGCCCTGAACGCGGTGATGCGGGGGGATACGTAGGCGTCCACCCTGCGCTCGCCCACGGAGCCCGTGCGCAGGAACCGCGGCAGGTGAAGGGTCGGCAGCGCCGTGCCGTTGAAGTCGAACACCGCCTGGTTGTCCCACGAGCTGCCGCCGTGCCAGATCCCCGCGTCCTTGGGGTCGTACGCCCCGGCGAAGCTCGACGCCCATCCGGAGCCGTATTCTTCCCACAGGGCGCGCTGCGCCTCGGGGGTGTCCCCGGGCACCGGCAGCCACGCGGGCTCCCACACGACGACGCCCAGCGCCCCGGCCGCGTGCGCCGCCTCGACCACCGCGCGCAGCGCGTTGGCCTGGCCCTGGACGCTCAGGGTCCAGGCCAGGTCCGCACCCGCCGAGGGGACGGAGTTGGGATGGGAGTCGCCGTTGTCCGCGGTGTAGGGGTAGGCGGTCTCGGCGACGATGACCCGCTTCCCGTACTTCTCCCGGATGGTTGCCAGCTGCTCCCGCATGTTGTCCAGGCCGCCGTGCCAGTAGGGGTAATAGCTCGCGGCGAACACGTCGTAGTCCACGCTGTTGTTCTTCAGCACCTGCGCGTACTGCGCCCTGGGCTGGGAGAAGTGCGCCACCACCTGCGCCCCGGGGAACGCCTCGCGCACCGCGCGGCTGCCCGCGTTCATGAGCCTTGCGATGTTGGGCCACCCGCGCTCGCCCGCCAGCATCGTGTCGGTCTCGTTGCCCACCTGCACGAAGGCCACTTCCGCGCCGGTCTCCCGCACGGCCAGCAGCGCCTCCCTGGTGTATTCGTACAGGGCGTCCGCCTTCTCCGCGGTCTTCATGCCCGCCCACGCCTTGGGAACCATCTGCTTGCCCGGGTCGGCCCAGAAGTCGCTGTAATGGAAGTCGAGCATCAGCGGCAGGCCTTGTGCGGCCGCCCGTCCCGCGATCTCCACCGCGTTCTCCAGCGTGCCGCCGCCCCCGCCGTAGCCGTTGCCGTTCTCATCGAACGGGTCGACCCACAGGCGCACGCGCACGAGGTTCCACCCGCCGTCCTTCAGCAGCGCGAACAGGTCCGCCGGGTTCCCCGCGGCATCGCGGAACGTGACCCCGCTGTGCTCCAGCGAGAGGACGCTGGACACGTCCGCGCCCATGACGAACCCCTCCGCCAGCCCTTCGACGGGCGTGACGAACACGCCGCCGTCCTCCGCCGCCCGCGCACCAGGGGCGAGCAGGCACAGGGCCAGCAGCAATGCGAGTATGGGAAATCCGTGTTTCATAAATGACCTCCTATACAATGGCGGTTTCGCGCTGTTCCCCACCATTGTACCACCCGCACCTCGCGCCACGCGCAAAAAGGCCGGGAGGCCGGCCTCTCGCGGAAAGCCTGTGCCGGGCGCTACTGCGGCAGCGTCGCCGCGGCCCTGTACGCCGAGACCGGGCCGTAATAGCTGTCCCGGTAGATTCGCGTATAGGGCTGCACCTTGAACCAATAGGTCTTCCCGGGCAGCAGGCCCGTCTTCACACCGTATGTCGCCGAGGTCGTGAAGGCCTCGGTGTACATCCCGGCCGGGCTTGCGCACATGAGCACCCGGTACCCGGTGGCGCCGGGCACTGCGGCCCAAGCCAGCCGGACGCGGTCCTTCCCGGCCGCCGCGGCGCTGAGGATGGACGGCTTCGCCAGCGGGACGCCCGCCCTGGCGGACCGGAAATTGCTGATCTTCCTCTGCCCGCCGACCATCTGGACCGTGCGCACCTTGAACCAGTACCGCGTGCCGGGCTTCAGGTACGTCTTTGTGTAGGACAGCGCGGCGGTGTATTTCGCCAGCCGGAACGGCCCCTTCTCCGATTCGCCCCACCACACCTCGTACCCATCCGCGTCCGGCACCCCGTTCCAGGAAACCCGGATGGCGCTCCCGCCCACGGCCTCCACCTTGGGGGTGCTGGGCTGGAGCACGGCGGAGACGTAGAGCGTCACGATGGACTCCTTGTATGAGTTATCCCCCGCATCCAGCACCGTGACCATGATGTCCTGCGGATGGTTCCCCGTGTAGGGAACGACGTAGTAACAGTAATCCCGTGCACTGAGCCCCTGGATGGTACGGAACCCGCCCATATGGTCCACAAAGTCAAACGCGTACTGGCACGGCCCAACGCCCGCGACATTGCGCACCTCCAGGCGGATGGTGTCGTTCGCGTAAGGGGTTGTGTCGCTTGCCCACAACTGGGCCGTCACCATGCGCGCGGGCGGGGAGGCAAGGGGGGCGAAGCCCAGCAGCAGGGCCGCGCACGCCAGCGCTGCAAAGAACCTTTTCATCGCGAACCTCCGGAACACGTCTGCGGGCACGCGGAAACGGGTTGCCCATGTCGTCTTGAAGAAGCGGATTGTGCTGTGCGTTCACCCGCAGTATATGCGCGGGGCCGGACGGCGTCAAACGGACACTCGGGGGGCGAAACGTCCTGTGATGTCCCAGCAGAAATTCCATCAGCTATACATCTCTAAAACCAAACGGACACGGCCGGGGTTGCCGGCCGTTGGGTTCAAGGGTTCAGCAGGGGTTCATGTTCCCGCCGCCCTTGCATCAAGGTTGAGGACTTCCGTGCGGCGCAGCGCCCTGTCCAGGTACGCATCCGCGTCCAGCCCCGGATAGGTCTCCGCAAGCCCAAGGCGGATGGTTTCAAGGTATTTCCCGGACGGCAGGTTCGGCCGGGTGAAGTCGTGTTCCGGCATGCGGGTCAGGGTGCAGACCGGCAGGCCGTCCAGCGTGCCGAGCGGGACCCTGTTGCCGTACCAGTGCGGCTTGTCGCCCTCTTCCTTCTGCACGGTATCCATTTGCGCGGCAGTGATCTTGTATACACGCCCAAAG
>DATHTQ010000024.1:0-6439 GCA_035463055.1 Candidatus Limnocylindria bacterium | reverse complement strand
ACGGATACGGAGGAGGACTTCACCGTCCGGGAGAACATGACCGGCGAGGCGAAGGTGCGCGCGGTGACGCGCTGGCTGGAGGAGGCGGGCGTCCGGGCGGACTGGGCGTCCTCCTTCGCCTACGGAGACAGCGCGAGCGACCTGCCCATGCTGCGCCTGGCGGGGAACCACTTCCTGGTCAACGCGAAGCGCAGGGCGAGCAGGAAAGGCGCGGGGATCCCGCGCCTGACCTGGTCCTGACCGGGCCTGCTGAGGATGCCTTCGCCGTTCCCTGCCGGGCCGGCCCTCGTAAGCAAAACCGGCAAAGACCAAATAATCCGGACTTGCAGCCGTTTGCTGCCTCATTCTGTGCCGGGCTAAACCTCCAGGCTGCGCCCGGCTCAACCATGAACGAATGAAAATACGCAACGCAAAACGACCGGAAATCCGGTCGTTTATGCCGATGCGGCCGGGCTGCGGCTCAGCGGTTGGTGTTTTCCTTGATTTTGGCGGCCTTGCCCTGGCGCGTGCGCAGGTAGTACAGCTTCGCGCGGCGCACCTTGCCGGCGCGCACCAGCTCGACCCGGTCCACGCGCGGGGAATGCAGCGGGAACGTGCGCTCCACGCCGATGCCGTAGGACATGCGCCGGACCGTGAAGGTCTCGCGGTTGGAGCCCCCCCGCTTGGCGATGACGGTGCCCTCGAAGGCCTGCAGGCGCTCGCGGTTGCCCTCCACGACCTTGACGAACACGCGGACGGTGTCGCCGATGTTGAAAGGCGTGCGGTCCTGTCGCAGCTGCTGCGCCTCAATCGTCTTGATGATCTCGCTCACGGGGTACCCCTCCTTTTGATCGAGGCGTTCGTAGGCCGCACGGGCATAGAGGACCGCCTGATGTCGCAAAAGGCATAATACCACATGGCGCGCGCTTTATGCAAGTCCCAGTTCCGGGTTTTTTCGCCTACCGGACCATGCGCCTGCGGCCGCGGAAGCCGCGGGGCCGCGCGAGGACCTCGTGCAGGACGACCGCCTGGACCACGGTTTGCCCAGAAAGGCGCGGCAGGATGGACAATCCGGGCTGTGCCTCCTGCCTTTCCAGCGCGGAGCGGGGAGACCTGACGCCGCGCTGGCCCGCGCCCTCGCGGTTTTCGTCGGGGGAACCCAGGGAACCTTGGTCCCACGCTCCGCCCGCCGTCTGGAATCCGGTGCCGCTTGCGTTCTGGAATCCGGTGCCGCCTGCGTTCTGGAAGCCGGTACCGCCCGCCTCGCTCCAGGAATCCTGGCGTGCCGTCTCCATGGAGCCGCTCCACGCCCTGCTGTCCTGTTCCGGGAACGCGCTCATGGATGGCTTTCGCGCGGCGGACCCGTCGCCCGAGGAAGCCGCAGGCGCGCGCTGGGGGGAGGCACGCCTTGCGGCCTCCTCGCGCTGGCTCTGCGCGACGGCCTCGGCGGCCTTGCGCCGCAGCCAGCCCGCCCCAAGGATGGCGGCGAGGATAATCAAGCCCAGGAATTCAGTCATGCGGGATATCGCCTCCCTCCTGCGGGATGCCGGTCAGCCTCACTGCTTCGGCCGCGGCTCGGCGTCGTGGCCGGTTTCGGTGGGGTTGGAGGCGCGGGCGATCCCGTCGCGCATCTGCGTATCGGCCATGACGTTCTGCATCTGGTAATAGTCCATGACCCCCAGCCTGCCGCTCCTCAGCGCGTCCGCCATGGCAAGCGGCACCTGGGCCTCGGCTTCCACGACCTTGGCGCGCATCTCCTGCACCTGGGCTTTCATTTCCTGCTCGCGGGCGACGGCCATGGCGCGGCGCTCCTCCGCCCTGGCCCGTGCGATGCGCAGGTCAGCCTCGGCCTGGTCCATCTGCAGCTGGGCGCCGACGTTGCGGCCAACGTCCACGTCGGCGATGTCGATGGAGAGGATCTCGAACGCGGTGCCCGCGTCCAGGCCCTTGTTGAGCACGGTGCGGCTGATGAGGTCGGGGTTCTCAAGGACTTCCTTGTGGCTCGAAGAGGAGCCGATGGTGGTGACGATGCCCTCGCCGACGCGGGCGATGATGGTTTCCTCGCCAGCGCCGCCGACCAGCTGCTGGATGCTCGTGCGCACGGTGACGCGGGCCTTCGCGCGCAGCTCGATGCCGTCCTTGGCGATGGCGGCGACGGGGGGCGTCTCGATGACCTTGGGGATGACGCTCATCTGCACCGCCTGCAGCACGTCGCGCCCGGCAAGGTCAATGGCGGTGGTCTGCTCGAAGGTCAGCTTGATGCCCGCTTGCTGGGCGGAAATGAGCGCCTTGATGACGCGCTCGATGTTGCCGCCGGCAAGGAAGTGCTTCTCCAGCTGGTTGACCGAAAGGTTGAGCCCCGCCTTGCTGGAGGTGATCAGCGCGTCCACCAGGCGCTGGGGAGAGATGCGCCGCAGGCGCATGCCGATGAGGGTCAGGATGGTCAGCGGCACTCCGGACGCACGCGCGCGGATCCACAGCCCGATGGGAACGTAGCGGAAGAACACCACAAAAAGAAGCACGATGGCAGCGATGACGATGCCCAGCATGATTTCCGGCATACCAAACCCTCCCCAATCCGATCTGAACATTTAACCCTCCGTTTTGCGCACAAGCACCCGCGCGCCTTCTACCTGCACCACGATGACCTCCGCCCCCTTGGGGATGAACTCACCGCCGCTGACGACGTCCAGCCTCGCCCCGTTGATGTCCGCGATGCCTGCCGGGCGGAGCACCGTCAGGGTCGTCCCGGCCTTGCCGATGAACGCGCTCAGGTCCTCGGACGCGGCGAACCCCTCCTCGCGCGACTGGCTTCCGCGCAGCACCAGCGGCGAGCGCGACATCCTCCCCCTGGAAGCGGACCGGAGCGACATCATGATGGCAAGCCCGCTGACGGCCAGCACCACGATGGAGACCCCGAGGCCCGCCAGCATCCCGTATTGTCTCCACGTGAAGAACACGCTGAGCAGCAGCAGCGCCGTGCCCGCGACGCCGGGTATGCCGAACCCCGGCATGAATATCTCCACGATGATCAGCGCGATGCCCACGAGGGCGCTGATGATGATCGGCAGGTTGTTGATGATGAAGTCCATGCGTTCCTCCTCCCTGATGAGTATAACCGCGCCGCGCGCCTTACGGCCGCCCCGCGGCGGGCTGGCTGGGTTTGGGGCCGAGCCGGGCGAGCATGTCGCGCACGAGCTTCAGGTCGTTCCAGGCGTCCGGCTTCTTGGACGGGTCCCGCAGCAGCGCCGCGGGGTGGTAGGTGGGCAGGATGTACACGCCCGCCTTCTGCGTCCACTGCCCCCGGCACGCCGTGATGCGCTTCCCCGGGCCCAGCACCGCGCCCAGCGCCGTCGCGCCAAGCAGCAGGATGACCTGCGGCCGGACGAGCGCCGCCTGCGCCCTAAGGAACGTCAGGCACGCGGCGACTTCCTCCGGAAGCGGGGCGCGGTTGCCCGGCGGGCGGCACTTGACCGCGTTGGCGATGAACACCTCGTCCCGCGAAAGCCCGATGGCCGCCAGCATCCGGGTCAGCAGCTGCCCCGCGGGCCCCACGAACGCGAGGCCCTGCCGGTCCTCCTCCGCCCCGGGCCCCTCGCCCACGCACATCAGCCGCGCGTCCGGGCTGCCCTGGCCGGGCACCTTGCGCGACGCCGAAAGCGCCAGCGCGCAGCGCGTGCAGGGCGGGATGTCGCGCTCCAGCGCCTCCCAGGAGGCCTCCATCACTGCAGGCGGGTGTTGAGGACGGTGAACGTGCCGGCGATGTCGCGCCGCAGCCAGTCCACCAGGCTCAGGATAAGCAGGACCATGACCAGGATGGCGAGCAGCCCGACGATGACGCCGATGAAATCCCCCATGCCGGCGGCAAAGCGCAGCTGGTCGCGCTTCGCCTCGCGCTCTTCCTCGTATGCAAGGGAATCCCGGTCGTCTTCCATGCGCATCTCCTCCAGCGCCATCATACAGGAACGCCCGCGCGGACGCAAGAAAACCGGGGCGTCCGCGCGATATGCGCCCTGTTAAGCGGCGCGAAATTGGTTTATACTCCTACCATCAAGCATACGGAGGCCCGGAATGCAGAACAAACCCATCCTCGTCGTCATGGCCGCGGGCGTAGGCTCCCGCTACGGCGGCCTCAAGCAGATGTCCCCCTTCGGCGCCCACGGCGAGAGCCTGGTGGATTATTCGGTCTTCGACGCGCTGCGCGCGGGGTTCGAGCGCGTGGTGTACATCGTCAACAACCGCATCAAGGACGACTTCCGCGAGGTCGTCGGCCGGCACGCCGAAGGCCGCGCCGAGGTGCGCTACGTCATGCAGGAGCTGGACATGCTGCCCGAAGGGCTCACGGTGCCGCCGGGCCGCACGAAGCCCTGGGGCACCGCCCACGCGATCCTGTGCTGCAAGGGCGTCATCGACGCGCCGTTCTGCGCCCTCAACGGGGACGACTTCTACGGCCTGGACGCGATGCGCAAGATGTACGGGTTCCTCAGCGCGAACCCTGCGCCGCACGAGTACGCGATGGTGGGGTTCGAGCTGGCCAATACGCTGTCCGACGCGGGGTACGTCTCCCGCGGGGAGTGCAAGGTCGGCCCCGACGGCTACCTCGAAAGCATCGTCGAGCGCCTGCACGTCATCCCGTCCGTGGACGGGCCGCTGTACACCGAGGACGGCAGCACGTACCACCTCATGCCCAAGGACAGCGTGGTCTCGATGAACATGTGGGGCTTCACGCCGCAGGTCATCACGGAGATAGAGGAGCGGTTCCCCGCCTTCCACGAGAAGGCCATGCGCGAGAACCCGGAGAAGGCGGAGTTCTACCTCCCCAACCTCGTCGGCGACCTGCTCAGGGACGGGAAGGTCACCGTGAAGGTGCTCACCTCCGGCGGCCGCTGGTTCGGGGTGACCAACCCATCCGACCAGCCGCGCGTCGTCCAGGCGCTCAAGGAACTCACGCAGAACGGCGAGTACCCGGACGGGCTCTGGAAATAATGCTGGCCAACTGGCCGGGCGGGGCGGCGGCCCGATACGGATGCGGCGCGGGAGAAATGTCCCGCGCCGCTTTGGTATGTTCGCCTGCTTCGCTTACGGCTGCTTCACGACGGGCACGTCCGCGTCCCAGGGCAGCCATGTGCTGTTCTTGAACACCGCGTGCAGCACGTAGTACCGCTGGTGCTCCCGCCAGCCGGCCAGCGTCGGGTAGTTGACGAAGTTTACCTGGGTGTTGGGCAGCATCTGGCGCACCTGCTCGCGGACCTCCCTCGTGGGTTCCTGCGACCTGCGCCGGTAGGAGTACATCCAAAGCCGCTCCAGTTGGGGCAGGCTGGCCAGCGGCGTCAGGTCCTCGATGCGGTTGAAGCCGATGTTGAGGTCCAGCAGCTTCGTGTTGTTCACAAGCGGGCTGATGTCCGTCACCTGGTTGTTGAACATCTCCAGGAACTCCAGGTCCTTGAGCGACCCCACGGGCGTGATGTCCGTGATGTTGTTGATGGCGATGATGAGGATGCGGATGTCCGGCAGGTCGTAGAGGAAGCTGATGTCGGTCACCGCGTTGTGCCCGATGTCCAGCGCCTTGAGCCGCTTCATGAGCCTAAGCACCCGGAAGTCCTGCGAGGTATGCTGCTTCGAGTGCTTGCTGTGCAGGGTCGAGAACGCGGTCTGGTCTGTGCGCAGCGTATGCTCCGCGAGGCGGATGGTGAAGCCGAAGAACACGTCGGGGTAGGCGTCCGCCAGCGCCAGCATCTCGTCGTGGCCCAGGTTCGCCTCATAGAGCTCCACTTCCGTCAGGGAAGGGTTGGCGTCCAGGAACGCGCGCAGCGCCGCCACGTCGACGTTCTGCACGCCGGGGAAGGAGGCGACCGTCCCGTCGATTCTGCCTCCCGCGGGGATGGCGCCCCCCTGGGCCAGGGCGGGCAGGGCGAAACTCGTGAGGATGAGGAAAAGGGCAAGGGTTTTTCTCATGCGGCTCCCTCCGGCACCGGGCAGTACCCGGCGTATGTCTTGAATTGGTCCTCGCGGACGAACACAGCGTGCAGCACGACGCTGGCGAGCAGCGCGCTCAGCCCCATCATGCCCAGGCGGATGAATACGTCGGGCCAGTCCGTGCGGTCCAGCGCGAACTCCGCGCCGATGAGCAGCAGGGTGATGACGAAGAACGCGATGACCCGCTCCATGTTCAGGGTGTGGCTCTCGTGCACGTGCTGGCAGTACATCAGGATGGCGAACAGCCCAATGGCGGAAAGCACCTGCTCGACGCGGATGAACCCGATGCGCAGCGCCTCCGCCCGGATGCTCTCGAAGAAGACCTGCCCGGCGAACAGCAGCGTCAGGGCCAGCATGCCGTCCACGGACGAGGGATAGTGGCCCCGGAAACGGATGTAGAGGAAGATGACCGCCGCCCAGACGGCCTCGAACAGGAACACGGACAGCACCCAGTCCCCGAAGCCGTCCGGCATGGAAAGCGGGA
>DATHTQ010000023.1:0-4690 GCA_035463055.1 Candidatus Limnocylindria bacterium | reverse complement strand
CCGGCGACCACGGCCGGAATTCCCCGTCCTCCAGCACCGTATGGCGGGCCTCGTAGGGCCGGCCTCCGGTTTCCGCCTCGCAGGTTGCCTCCCAGGACCACTTCCCGTCCTTATACGATGTGGTCACGTACACCCCGTCCTCGCGGATATGGTACTGGTTCTTGAGGACGAGCCACGCGGGCCGCGTGACGCCCGCGCCGGAGTACCACCTGCTGCTGGGGAACTTCGCGTCCACCCGCAGCAGCACCTCGTTCTGGCCCGGGCGCAGGTATTCCGTGACGTCGTGCGTGAACGCCGTGAAGCCGTACTTCCATTCGCCCGCAGGCCGGCCGTTGACGGACAGCGCGCTGTCCATGTACACGCCGTCGAAGCGCAGCAGCGCACGTCTGCCGCCGTCCAGGATGCCGCCGTCCAGCGTGCGCCGGTAATACCCAACGCCGGACGCGTACCAGCGCGCCGGGTCCCCGATGAGCCAGTCATGCGGGAGCGTGACCGGGGCGAACCCCTCGGGCCGGTCCAGGGCGAATTCCCACCCGTCGTTGAGCCGTATCCTCATCGCTGCCTCACCTGCCCTTTTGTTATTTTCATTGCCCGGCTTGTCCGGGCCCATTGTACCCCAACGCGGTGAAAAAAAGGAAGGGGGGCTGCCCGCCCCCCTCCAAGCCAGGGAGTATCGGTTACTCGTAGTACTTCTCGTACGCGGCGGTGCGCTCCTCGATGATGGCCTGCCCGCCGGAGGCGAGGTAGTCCGCCATGCCTGCGTCGAACGTGGCGTCGAACTGGCCCGCCGGGGCGGCGACCGCCTGCACCAGCAGCGCGTCGCGCTTATTGGGCAGCACGGTGTTCATCCCGCTTTCCGCGGCGATGACGCCCACGCTGTAGTTCTGGGTGTAGCGGGCGTCCTTGCTGGACAGCTCGAACGCCTTCTCGATGTAGCGCGGCTGGACGGACGCGTAATTGAGCGCGATGGAGGCGACGTTCTTCTCCGGGTCGCCCAGGTCCAGGCCGTTGATGGTGATGGTGTAGTCGATGTTGGAGGGGGAGTTCATGATCTTCTCGCCTTGCACCGGCAGCACGCGGATGGCGCCTTCCGGGGTCACTTCGTGGTTGACGCCCTCCTCGCCGATCTGCAGGAACCGGCGGGTCTCCAGGCGGGAGATGAAGTCGAGGTAGAGCAGGGACGCGACCGGCTCATCGTTGGTCGCCGGGAAGAAGATCTTGCGGTCGACCGGGGCGCTGAGGTACTTGCGGTAGATGCCCGCGTCGTTGGGGAAGGGCTCGACCGCGATGTAGCCCGCATCCTCGCCGAAGGCGCGCTGCAGGTTGGCGTGGATGCTGTCGTCGCCGTTGCGGTAGGGATAGTCCCAGTTGTGGATGAACGCGCCGACGTAGCCGGCCTTGAGCAGGTTGTCCTCGGTGCTGTCACCCGCGCCGTAGAGGGGGAAGTCCTTCCAGATGAGGCCCTCGTTGTACCACTTGTTCAGGACGCGCACGCCTTCCTTGTAGTTGGGGAAGAGCAGGTGGCGGTCGTCGTAGTCCAGCGTGTACTTGTCCTTCTCCGAGAAGTTCTCCGGCACGAAGGACATCAGCAGGTGGTCGTTCCTCCAGCCCACGTCGAAGCTCGTGGAGAAGGGGATCATCTTGTCGGCGTCCGCGCCCAGCAGCAGCTGCGCGTTGTCGCGGAACGCGACGAGGACGGCCTCGAACTCCTCCAGGGTAGTGGGCTCCTCCAGCCCCAGCTTCTTCAGCCAGTCCTCGCGCACGAAGGTGTTGATGCGCTTGTTGACGAAGAGCTTGGCCTCCAGGGCCCAGATGATGCCGGTGTCGGGCTGCAGGTTCCAGTAGACGTTCTCCTCGCCCAGCAGCGCGAACAGGTTGGGCAGGTGCTCCTTGTGCTCTTCGAGGTAAGGGGCGAGGTCCAGCACGCCGCCCATCTGGCCGTAGGTCACGATGGTCGGGTAGCTGTAGGTCACGCAGACGTCCGGCGCGTCACCGGCGGCCAGCAGGTTGTTGAGCACGTCCACCTCGGTCCAGCGCGGGACGGGGACGTAGGTGACCGCCACGTTGTGCTCGCGCAGCATGCCTTCCTTGATGAAGTCGGTGTAAAAGTTGTTCTCCGGCGTGCTCTGGCCCTCGCGGGCGCGGTCGAACACCTCGACGGTGATGCTGCGGGTCGTGGTGAACCGGCCGTCGACGAGGTCGTCCCCCTGCGCGAACACCGCGGCGGGGATGAGGGTCGCCAGCATGGCGGTCAGGAGCAGGTAGACCAGGGTCCTTTTCATGCCTAAACCTCCTCTTTTCTTCAGGGCGTACTGCCCAGGTTAACCTTTGATGGCGCCGATGGTGACGCCGTGGATGAAGTATCGCTGCAGCCAGGGGTACACGAGGATGATGGGGACGGTGGCGAACATCACTGTCGCCATCTTGAGTGTCTCGTTGATGCCCGGGGGGAAGAACCCCTCCTGCGTCGCGACCTCGACCTGCGTGGTGTTCTGCAGGATGTTGTACAGCAGCAGCTGGATGGGGTGGTAGCGCCGCGCGGTGTTCATGTAGATCAGCGCGTCGGAGAAGCCGTTCCACCGCCCCACCGCATAGAACAGCGACAGGGTGGCCAGGACCGAGGTGGACAGCGGCAGGTAGATGCGCACGAGGGTGCGCACGGGCCCCGCGCCGTCGATCTCGGCGGACTCGCGCAGGCTGTCGGGGATGCCGTAGAAGAAGCTGCGAAGGATGATCATGTTGAACACGCTCAAGGCGTTGGGGATGATGAGGACCGAGGGCTTGTTGAGCATGTCCAGGCTCTTGAGCAGCAGGTACATCGGGATGGTGCCCGCGCTGAAGTAGAGCGTGACGACGATGATGACGTTGATGACCCTGCGGCCCTTGAGCTGGTCGTAGATGAGCGGGAACGCGCACAGGATGGTGACCGTCATGCTGGACACCGTGACGATGAGGGTCAGGATGGCGGTCCACGTGAGGGACCAGGTGTACACGGGGTCCCTGAGCACGGTCTGGTAGGCCTGCAGGTTCCATCCCTTGGGCCAGAGCAGGACCTCGTTGCGGATGAGCGCCTCGGGGGAGGATACGGAGCGCGCCAGGACGTTGAGGATGGGGACCAGGCAGATGAAGATGAGCAGCACGCACACCGCGGCGATTGCCCAGTCGCCCGCCCGGGTCTGCCTTGACCTGATCATGCCCCCGCCCCCCTTACCACACGCCGCGCTCGCCGTAGCGGCGCGCGACTGCGTTGGCGGACAGCAGGAACACCAGCCCTACCGCCGACTGGAACAGCCCGACCGCGCTGCCCAGCGAGAACTGCATGCCCCGGATGCCGTACTCGTACACGAAGATGGAGATGACCTTCGACACGCTGTACACCAGGCGGTTGCCCAGCGCGAAGGGCCGGTCGAACTCGCTGCCCAGGATGCGCCCCAGGCTCAGGATGAGCAGGACCACGATGGTGGGCCGCAGGCCAGGCAGCGTCACGTGCCAGATGCGGCGGAACCGCCCGGCGCCGTCCACCGCGGCGGCCTCGTACAATTCAGGGCTGATGGCGGTCATGGCCGCGAGGTAGATGATGGTGTTCCAGCCCGCCTCCTTCCAGATGCCCAGCGCGACGTAACTGCCCACCCAGTAGTTGGGCTCGTTGAGGAAGGGGACGGGGCGCATGCCCATTCGCCCCAGCACGATGTTGATGAGGCCGTCGTTGGGCGCGAACAGGCGCAGCGCAAGGCCGGAGATGATGATCCAGGACAGGAAGTGGGGGAGGTAGACCACCGTCTGCGTGAAGCGCTTGAAGCGCCGGAAGGTGAGCTCGTTGAGCAGCAGCGCCAGCAGGATGGGCGCGGGGAAGCCCAGCAGCAGGTCGAGGATGTTGAGCGTGAAGGTGTTGCGCAGCGCAAAGAGGAAGTCGCGGTTCTGGAACGCCTTGATGAAGAACTCGAACCCGTTGTTGTTCGCCCAGGGCAGCTGCCACGGCGGGCGGAGGATGTTGTTCTGCTTGAACGCGCTGAGGATGTACGCCATGGGGACGTACCGGAAGATGATGAGGAACGCCAGCGGCGGCAGCAGCATCAGGTACAGCGTGCCGTATCGCCGCAGGTAGGTGCCCGTCGCGGCCATGCGATTGAATTGCCGCCTTTCCCGCACGTTGCGCCTCCTTTCCGTTCCTTCTTCGTCAGGCCGTTGCCTTGGCCGGTGCGGTCATGGGTGGATGGTTCGCCCCTTCGCATCGGGGACGCCGCTCAGGCGGTAGAAAAAGGTGTTGACGACGTCCCGCCATTCCCGTGCGTTGCGGGCCTGGAGCGCGAACCGCCCGGAGACCCGCCCGAAGACGTCTCCCGGCACCCGCCCCCTGAGGGCCTGCCAGTCCTCTTCCATGGACTGCGCCTGTGCGGCGCCCTCGAAGTGGTCGTCGTACACGCGCTGCAGCAGCGTGCGGCTGTCATTCATCATGTAGTCATAGCGCAGGCGGTGGAAGAACAGCAGCAGCCGCTCGGGGCAGGACGCCGGGTCGTCGTACCTCGTCCGCAGGGGCTCCGGGTATTGGCCCGTGAAGCCGGTGCCGCGGCCGGAGCGATCCACGCCGATGGCCTCGCGGTCTGCCCGGTGGTAGGTGCCCCAGCGAGAGAACTCATATCCCATCGGGCTAGGCCCGTAATGGGTGCTCGGGTTCACCATGAAGCCAAGG
>DATHTQ010000022.1:0-4003 GCA_035463055.1 Candidatus Limnocylindria bacterium | reverse complement strand
GACAGGGCTGACCGAGGGCAGCCACTGCTCCGTCTGCGGAGAGATACTCACGGCACAGCAAATCGTCGATGCACTTGGGCACACACCGGTTACCGACCCGGCCGTAGCGCCCGACTGCACGCTGACCGGATTGACCGAGGGCAGCCACTGCGGCGTTTGCGGCGAGGTGCTCACTGCACAGCAAATCGTCGATGCGCTTGGACATACGCCCGTCACCGACCCGTCCGTTGCGCCCGACTGTACGCTGACCGGATTGACCGAAGGAAGCCACTGCGGCGTATGCGATGAGGTATTGACAGCGCAGCAGGCCGTCCCCGCATTGGGACATACGGTCGTGGTCGATTCCGCCGTCCCGCCCACCTGCACGGAATTCGGCAAGACCCGGGGCAGCCACTGCGCGGTGTGCGGCGAGGTGCTGGCAATACAGTGGGTCATCCCGCCGTCCGGCCACGACTACCAACCGGCCGAAACGGTTCCCCCCACCTGCGAAAGCGATGGCTGGACGCTCATGCGCTGCGCAAACTGCGGGGACGAGTACCGGGCGGAAGCATTGCCGCGCCTGCCGCACTGGTACGGCGCATGGACGCCCGCGGAGGGCGGGACCCACGAGGCGCAGTGCCGCCGCGGGTGCGGCCACGAACGGAGCGCCGCCTGCACCGGCCTTGCCGGGGAGGCGGGCGGGACGGCCCTGGGCGCATGCCCGGTCTGCGGCAGGCTGGCGGTTGGCGCTGAAAGCGCGGTCATGGACGCCGTGGCCGGAGTGCGCGCGGAGGAGACGGACGCTTCCGCCCTGCCCGCGCGCGGCACACTCACAGTCCGCTCCGCCGATGACCCGCTGGGCCATGAGCCGGGCGTCCTGCGGCTGTACGCCATAGGGTACGAGCACGCAGGGGAATCTGTGGATACCGGCGAACTGCGAATCTTCATCCCCTTGGCGGGTGAATTGCCGGCTTTCCGCCTCGTCCGCATGGACGGGGCGCAGGCGGAAATCCCCTATGAAATCGAGGACGGCGCATTGGCGTTCACCGCCTCGCTGCCCGGCCTGTTCGCGCTGGTCGCACGGGCGCCGTAACTTTCCCTTCCTCCGTTTAGCCGACGCCGAACGGCAGGAGCCGCCCGCGCCGAGGCTGTTCCATCCAGTCATGCGCCGCGGGGCGCGGTGCCCGGCGAAGCCAGCCCGCAACAGCGTATCCCGCCACAGCCAAAGCCCGGGGTCTCCCCCGGGCTTCCCATATCTCTTCTATGCCGCCGCACGCCGATGGCGGGATGCGTCATTCACACCGCATAAGGACTGCCGCAGGGGCGCTTCGGCGCCGGGCGCAAATCGCCCGGCGGTTCGCCGCGTCCCCTCGGCCGGACCGCCTCAGCCCTCGGCCTTGTCCCGGTAGAAATACTCCACCGCGTCGTGCATGAACGCGGCGCAGCCGGGGGCGATCTTGTCGTAATACTCGGCGAAGCGCGGGTCCTTCGCGTACATCCGCACCAGGCCCTTGTGGGCGCCGGGCTCCACGCTGTCCCAATACCTGCCGAGCCACTCCTGCTGGGCGAGCACGGCCTCGCGGGCCATCTCCCCGCGGGGGTTGCAGGATTCGCAGGCCACCCGCATCGCCGCCCGGAGCTTTTCGCTGAGCAGCCCCATGCCGTGGTGCTCCTCGCGGGTCATCCCGCGCAGCTGCTCCCCGGCCTGTTCATGCTCCGTATCTTCACGCTGCGCCCGGGTTTTGCGGCCCTGGGCGCGCTCCTCTTCCTCGGCTATCCGGTTGTTGATTCGCGCCTGAAGTTCATCCATCCTCTTCTCCTTTGCTGCACTACACAGGCTGACAAACCCTGATATGAGGGACTGTCACCAGAATATACCCCTTTTGTCCGTCGAATGCAATAGCTGGACAATATGTATTTACAATATACAAAAGCCCGGGGCTGCGGCACACAGGCCGGCCCGGGAGACGGCGCGCGGGCCGGTGATGCCGCGCACGGCGCGAGCGGATGTACGCACTCGGTTTGCCGCGCCCGGCGCGAGGGGATGAACGTATCCGGTTTACCGCGCCCGGCGCGAGCGGATGAACGTATTCGGTTTGCCGCGCCCGGCGTGCGCGGGTGACGCGCGTGACCGCCCCGCACGGTCCGCACAGCGCCCATTCCCTCGCCCCGCCCTGAATACCTTTGCATCCGTCACTGCCCGCCGCGGACGCCTTCCCGCCCGTCACGGCCCGCCACGCCCCTGCGTTCCCTCGCGCCCTTGCGCGACCCCCAGCCCCTCCAGCCGCCTGACCTCCTCCCCCGCGCTGCGCGCCGCGTCCTGCGCGTCGAAGAAGCGCCCGGACGGCACGGCGATGCGCGGCGGCATCCCCTCGCGCCGCATCAGCCCCACCTGCCGCAGCTCGTCGTCCATCTCGCGCCGCGCCGCGCGCAGCACCCCCAGCGCATACCCCATCGGGTCGTTCGTCCCCGCGTTGCCCATGCACGCGCCCCCCTTTCCCGTGTCCCGGGGACACCGTAGACGGCGCTGGGGGCGACGCGGAACGACGCGGGGCGACGGGGGCGGACACCAGGCTGTCGGACGGAACGTGAACGTCCGGGCGGCGGATGCGTACAGGCATGGAAAAGGAGGCCCTTGCGGGCCCCCTGTGGCTTTAGGCTCCCCTGCCATGTCGGGCAGGGCCGGGGGTATCGGGGGGCGGATGCCCCCCGATGCGGTTCGTCTCGCCCGGCTCTGCCGGGCGGGCGGGGCGTTTACGCGTCAGCGTAAACATTCCGCAGCAACCGCCCCTCCCAAACGATAAGGAACCGCAGTTCCTTATCGGACGTGTTAGTTCGCGTTTTCCAATGCCCTGCGCAGGGCCTGGAAGTAGTCGCCCACCTCGATGGTCACGATGCCGTCCGGGTCGCGGATCTCCACCGGGAGGACCACGCCTTCCGCGGGGGCGGCGGCCGGGTCGAGCGCGTTGATCTCGTCCAGGGTCTTCCCTTCGACCCACGCCTCGAACTCATCCAGCGGTCCGAACCATTCCTGGGGCACGTTGTTCCTGGCGCGCAGCCCGAAGCCGGTGTCTTCCGGACGGAACAGGGCGCCGGGGGTCAGGTCCACGAGCTCGCCCGCGACGGTGAACTGCACGCGGGTCTGCTCGACGTCGAAGTTCACGTCGATGATGCGGTTGTCCCTGTCCAGCACGACGCTGGCGACGGTGGTGTTGACCTGGGCGAAGCCGGGGCCGGCGTCCGCCGCGGCGGAAACGTCGCCCACGGTGGTCACCATGCCGAGCCCGTGCCTGAGGCCCTCGATGTCGTCAGCCTGGGCGAGGGCCGCGTCACGCTCCTGCGTGAGGGTCTGGACCTGGGCGGTCAGGTTGTCGATTTCCACCTGGCGCACGTCGTTGGCGATCTGCCCGCGGAATTCCTCCGCGCGGGCGATGGCCTCGTCGCGCTCGCGGGTCAGGGTGTCCACCTGCAGCAGCAGGTCGTCCACCTGGGCCTGGAACTGCGCGTTCTGGTCGGTCACCGCTACGCCCGCCAGCGCCTGGTCGCGCTCCGCGGTCAGGGTGGCGATCTGGGCGTTCAGCTCGTCGATCTGCGCCTGGGTCTGGGTGTTGTCCACTTCGGCGCGGACTTCCTCCACCCGGGCCAGGGCTTCGTCGCGCTCGCGGGTCAGGGTCTCCACCGGGGCGGTCAGGTCGTCCAGCCGGGCCTGCGCCTCGGCGCTGAGGTTCGGGTCGGCGCCGGCGAGCGCCGCGTCGCGCTCCTGGGCGAGGGTGTCAATCTGGGCGCGCAGCTCGTCCATCTGGCGCTGCACTTCGGTGTTGTCGAACTCGGCGCGCACGGCCTCCACCTCGGCCCTCGCGTCGTCACGCTCGCGGGTCAGGTTCTCCACCTGGGCCGTGAGGTCGTCCAGCCGGGCCTGCGCCTCGGCGGTGAGGTTCGGGTCGACGCCCGCCAGCGCCGCGTCGCGCTCCTGCGTGAGGGTGTCGATCTGGGCGCGCAGCTCGTCGATCTGCGCCTGGGTCTG
>DATHTQ010000021.1:0-9659 GCA_035463055.1 Candidatus Limnocylindria bacterium | reverse complement strand
CCCGGCGGTCGTCCTCTCCACCCTCTCCCGTCCGGGGACGAACCCGTCACGTGTCCTGGTGAGCGCGTCCTCGGCGCTGATGGACGACGCCATCCTCAAGGGCGACGCCTTCCTCAACCGCCGCCTGCTGGTCCACCTATTCTCCGGCTTCGGCGGCGGCGCGGACGTATCGAACTTCACCGGCAAGGACCTGAACGATACGCGCGTCCACATCCCCAGCGCCGCGGCCACCACCCTGGGCATCATGCTCGCCGTCGTCCTGCCGCTCGCCCTGTTCGGCGCAGGCGCGCTGGTGTTCCTGCGGCGCAGGAGGCTTTGATGCAGAAGCATGCCCGGACACTGATCGTCACGACCGCCGCCCTCGTCCTGCTGGCGGGCGCGGCGTGGGTCCTGGGCCGCGCGCCGCAGGCCAAACCCCCGGCAGCGGCGAGGGAAACGCCCCGCGGCTACCCGATGGAGGGCGAAATCGCATTCGTCCGCGTCACGGGGGACGGGTACGCCTACGAAGTTTCGGAGGGGCAGGTCACGGGCATCCCGGACGGCATGGTGGACAGGGCGCGCGCGCTGGCTACGCTGTCGCGGGTCGGGTCCGCCGGCCCCCTCGCCTTGGTCGAGGAGCGCCCCGCAGATTTGGCGGCGTACGGCCTGGCCCGGCCCGTCCTCCGCGCGGACGTGGGGTACGCCGGGGGGAAGGAAGTCTCCCTGGCGATTGGGAACCTGGAGCCGGTGGGCAAGGGCCGCTATTGCGCGGTGCGCGGCGAAGACGGCGTATACCTGCTGGGCGCCGCGGCCTCCGACGCGCTGGGCCTGCGCGCGGAGGACTACCTCTCGCTGCAGGTCACGCCGCCGCTTCGGGCCGCAAGCCCGCTCTCGGCGGTCCTGGACATCACGTTCACCGGCAGGGACGGCGAAATCGTCATCCTCTCCTGCGCGGACCCGGACGAGGCGATGCGGCGGGAAGCGCTCTCCTTCGGCGCGGTGACCCACCTGGTGCGGGGGCCGGGCGTGTACCACGAGCTGGACCGCACCTACGCGACGGGGGTGTTCGGCTCCCTGTTCGGCATCACCGCGGCGAAGGTCGAGGCGTACGGCCTTTCGCCGGATGAGGTGGACCAAATGGGCTTCGCCGACCCGGACCTCACCGTGCGCTTCGTGATGCGAAACGGCGACGCGCCGGGGACGCCGAAGGAGGACTGGGGGATCCGGGCGCTGCGGCAGGGGGACGGCAGCGTGCTCCTCGCCGTGGACGGGCGCGGGGCAGTCTACCGCGCGCAGGCGCCCGCGTTCATGGAGGCGGCGTACTCGCCGTTCGTCCTGCGGCAGTTCGTCTCCCCGCTGCTGGCGGACGTGGCCGAACTCCGGGTCTTGAGCGGCGGCAGGGAAGTTGCCTTCGAGGTCGGGGGCACGCCGGCCGCGCCCGAAGTGCGGGCCGGGGAAACATCGGTGGACACCGCGCTGTTCCGCAGGTTCTACACGCTGGCGGTCAGCGCGGCGGCGGACGGCGAGCCGCTGGGCTTGCGGGAGGTGGGGGGAGAGCCGCTTGCGGCCATCGAGTACGTGTACGGGGACCCCGGGAAGCGCCCGGACCGCCTGGAATTTTATGCGCTGGACGCGCGCAAGCTCGCCGTGTCGGTGAACGGCGTGGCGGAGGCAACCATGCGCCGGGGCTTCGCGGACGCGCTGGAGAACGCTGTCGCCGCCCTGCTGGAGGCGAGGGACTTCGGGCAGGGCTGGTAAATACAACAGGAGGGAAAGGCATGAAGGTAGGTCTGTATTCCATCTCGTATTCGGGGACCTGGTACAACGACAAGCCCGCGCTGACCGTCGAGGAAGTCATAGACAAGGCAAAGAAGTACGGATATGATGGGGTCGAAATCGACCTGAAACGCCCCCACGGCTCGCCGATCGACCTGGACGAGCGCCGCTGCGCGGAGATCCGCGCCTATGCCGAGCAGCAGGGCATCGAGATCTGCGGCGTCGCGGCCAACAACAACTTCGCCTCCCCCGTCCCCGAGCACATCGAGAACGAGCTGCTGATGGTCCGGGAGCAGATCCGTGTCGCCAGGCAGCTGGGCGCACCCGTGCTGCGGCTCTTCGCGGCCTGGCGCGGCATCACCTTCCGCAACGGCATCGCCACCTACGAAGTCACGCGGAAGATGGACCATTTCTACGACAGCCTGGACTACGAGGTGCGCCAGCGCATCACGGAGTGCTTCCGGGAGTGCGCGAAATGGGCGGAGGAGGCGGGCGTCACGCTGGCGCTGCAGAACCACGAGCCCGTCATCCGCAGCTACACCGACATGCTGGACTTCGTGCGCTGGGTGGGCTCGCCCCGCTTCCGCTGCTGCCTGGACGCCCCCAACTGCGGCCTGACGGAGAAGACCCAGAGCGACGAATATTTGGAGCAGGCGGTCAAGGACGTCGGCGATTTGCAGACCATCTCGCACGCCAACGGCGAGCTCAGGGAGGAGGACGGCCGGGTCGTCATGTTCCCCTACGAGGCCAGGCTGCCCATCTACCCCAACTACCGCGCCTTCATCCGCGCGCTCGCGGCGCAGGGCTACGAGGGCTACATCAACTACGAGTTCTGCCACATGCCCTTCTACGACGGGAAGGTGCTCGGGTTCGCCTACGTCGACCGCCAGGTGGAGCTCGCGCAGCGTTACTTCCGCGACCTCATCCAGGAAGCGCAGGCCATGAAATAAAGCGGGAACGCTTTATAAATATCTAAGGAGGAACCACCATGAGGAAAGCCCTGGCCGTCCTGCTGGTCGCTGCGCTGTTCGTGAGCCTTGGCGCAAGCGCCGAAACCGTCCGCGTCGCGTCCCACAACGCGATCGTGGAAGGGAACGCCTACCGTACCGAGTACGAGATCGACATCCAGAAGGCAGCCCAGCTGGCCGCGGAGTTCGGCTACGACGTCTCCTATTCTTCCTTCGTCGCCAACAGGGACCCGTCGCTGGAGAGCCAGATGCTGGAGCAGAGCATCAACGAAGGGTACGACATCATCGTCATCGACCCCATCGCCCCGACCGGCCTGGACCCCATCATCGAGAAGGCCAAGGACGCCGGGATCATCTGGATGAACGCCGACTGCGAGTATTATTCCGACGAGATCGTCAACGTCGTGCTGGACCAGTACCAGTGGGGATATGACGGCGCGAAGTTCGTCGCCGAGAAGCTCGGCCGCGGCGCGAAGGTCGTGGTGTTCGACGCCATCGACGGCAACGCCGCCAACGAGAAGCGCGAGAAGGCCTTCAACGACGTCATCGCGGAGTATGACCTCCAGGTCGTCAAGCGCCTCAACCACAACTGGGACGCCGCCCTGGCGCAGCAGCTGATGACCGAGGTCATCAACTCCGGCGTCGAGTACGACGGCATCATCCTGTCCAACCAGGCGTGGTTCGTCCTCAACGCGCTGGACGAAGCCGGGGCGGCCTATCCCAAGGCGCTGGCCGTGGACGACCACACCGGATGGGCGCAGAAGATGCTGACGCTCAACGCCACGGAAGAGGTCCTGCCCTACCTGTTCATCAGCAACACCCCGGGCGTGGGCGCCACCGCGCTGAACATCGGCCTGAACCTGCTCGCCGGGCACGAGCTGCGCGACGACATCTTCGGCAACCCGGAGTACAACAGCATCTACATCAAGTCCACCTTCCAGTTCTCCTACGAGAACCAGGAGGAGTACCGCGACTACATGATGGCCCTCAACACCAACAACAAGGCGACGTTCTGGTACAGCATCCCCGAGTGCCTGGACATGTACTTCAAGAACTAAGCCCATATCGCGCGGTCCTGCCGCGGGCGCAAGCCCGCGGCGGGGGCCGCCTATGCAATCCACGGCGGGAGACGCAACGATGTTTGAGATGCGGGGGATCACCAAGTCCTTCGACGCGGTACAGGCGCTCAGGGGCGCGTCCCTGACGGTCGGCCCCGGGAAGATCCTCGCGCTGCTGGGGGCGAACGGGTCGGGGAAATCCACCATGGTCAAGGTTCTGGCAGGCCTCGTCAGCCCGGACAGCGGGGAAATCCTCATCGACGGGAAGCGCGTGGTCATCCGCAGCGCCCGCGACTCGGCGACGCTGGGCATCGCCACCGCCTTCCAGGAACTCAGCCTCATCTCCACCATGCGGGTGGCGGACAATATCATGCTCAACCGCGAGACCGTAGGCCCGCTGGGCGTCATCGACAAGCGGAAGGACCGCAGGGACGCCGCGGCGCTGCTGGACCGCTTCGCGCTGAAAATCGACCTGGACGCCTACGCGCAGACGCTGATGCCCTCCACGCAGAGCATGCTGGAGGTCGCCAAGGCGGTCTTCGCGAAGCCCCGGCTGCTGCTGCTGGACGAGGTGACCGCGACGCTGCACCAGGACGAGGTGAAAACGCTGTTCCGCATCCTGCGGGAGACCGCGGACGAGGGCACCGCGATCATCTACGTTACCCACCGCATGCGCGAGGTCGCCCGGCTGTGCGACGCGGCGGTCATCATGCGCAACGGCGAGTCGGTCAGCGAGGTATCCGGGCCGGAGCTGCAGGACATGGACCGCATCGTGTTCCACATGACCGGGAAGATGCCGGAGAAGGCCGCGCCGCAGGGCGACTATTGCCGCGTGGAGCACGAGGGCGCACCCCTGCTGGAAGTGAAGGGCCTCAAATACCCGCCCAAGGTGCGGGACATCGACCTTGTCGCCAACAAGGGCGAGATCGTGGGCATCGGGGGGCTGGAGGGCCAGGGGCAGTCGGAGTTCATCCGCCTGCTGCTGGGAGAGTTCCACCCCAAGGGCGGCGAGATCATCTACAAGGGCAAGAAGGCGGCCTTCCGTCGGCCCGCCGAGGCCGTAGCCGGCGGGATGGGCTTCATATCGGGCGAGCGCAACCGCGAGGCCATCTTCTCCCGGCGCACCATCGCGGAGAACATCTTCGCGGGAAGGGCCGCGAGGGGGAAGCTGTTCCGCTATATCCCGCGGCGCCAGCTCATGGGCTTCTCCCGCGAGGCGGTCGAGAAGTACAACATCCGCATCGGCAGGCTGACGGACCCGGCCAGCTCGCTGTCCGGCGGCAACCAGCAGAAGATGGTGGTGGCCCGGTGGCTGGCGCTGATGCCGGACCTGCTGCTGCTGGACGACCCGACCAAGGGCGTGGACGTCAACGCGCGGCGCGAGATTCACCAGATCCTGCGCGAATACGCAGCGCGCGGCATGACCGTCGTCATTTCCTCCAGCGACAACGACGAGCTCGCCGATCTGGCGGACTGCATCTACGTATTCTATGAGGGCAGGGTCGGCGGCAGGATCGCGGCGGGCGAGGGCGTCCAGGAGCGGCTGGTCGCGGAGATGATGGGCGTAGCCTCCAAGGAGGACAAGACGAATGCTTGAATGGCTCCGGCGCAGGGGCGCCGCTTTCCGGAGGCAGCCCGCGTTCACCGGCTTCTGCCTGTTCATGATGGCGCTGCTGCTCAACATCATCATCCAGACGCCGGAGAAGTTCTTCACCACCGGCAACCTGCGCATCCTGTTCACCAAGAACACGCCGCTGATCCTGACCTGCCTGGGCCAGGCCGTGCTGATGATGAGCGGCGTGCTGGACCTGTCCGCGGGCATCCAGCTCGCGTTCGTGAACGTCATCGCCATCATGCTGCCCCAGGAGCTCGGGTTCCCGGTGGCCGCCGGGTGGGGAATCGCGCTGCTGGGCGGCGTCGCGGTGTCGATGTTCTGCGGGTTCTGCATCGTGAAGCTCAGGCTGCCGGCCCTGCTGGCCACCTTCTCCATCACCTACATCATCCGGGGCGTGAACGTGCTCATCATGAGCCAGCCGCAGGGCAAGGTGGACAAGGTCATCTACAAGACCTACGACTCGCTCGTGCTGGGCGCCATCCCCTTCGCGGCCCTCATCATCCTGTTCGTCATGCTGGCATGGGCGTACATCAGCAGGACGCGCTACGGCAAGCATATGTACGCGGTGGGGAACAACCCGCTCAACGCCTACGCGGCGGGCATCAGCCCGCAGCGGGTGCAGATGACGGCGTTCCTCATCAAGGGCGTGCTCATCGGGATGGCCGGGCTGGCGCTCACGGCGTCCAACGCCTCCGGGAACCCGCTGCAGGCGGAGGAGTACGGCATCCGCTCGCTGTCGGCGTGCATCCTGGGCGGCATGAACTTCGGCGGGTGGGGCACCTTCAGCAGCGGCCTGTACGGCTCGGGCTTCCTGGTGCTCGTGCAGAACTCGGTCTACTACCTCTTCAACTTCCTCACCAAGGCCATCCCGGGGCTGATGATCAACTCCTACTGGCAGAACTTCGTCAGCGACCTGATCATCTTCCTCGGCCTGCTGGCCACCATCATCACGTCCAAGGCCCAGCGCGAGACGCTCAGGCAGGGGTTCGTCAGACAGCTGAAGCGGGGTGAAAAGTATGCCTGAGAACACAAGGGCGGACGCCCGGCTGCAGCTCACGCGCTTCGTGCGCGACAACCGCCCCGGCATGGCGCTGGTCATCGCGATGGGGCTGCTCCTGCTGACCTTCGCGATCAACCCGCAGTCCATGAACATCAACACCTTCGGCTCCATCATCGTGCAGACGATGCTGCTGAGCTTCGCGGCGGCGGGGCAGACGATGGTGGTCATCTCCGGCGGCGTGGACCTGTCCGTCGGCTCCGTCATGTCCATGGCGGCGGTCATCACGACCACCATCATGCAGGGGCGGACCGGCCTGTTCCTCCCTGTGCTCTTCGCCGCCCTCGCGATGGGGGCCACCATCGGCCTGGTCAACGGCCTGTGCGTCATCAAGGTCGGCCTGCCCCCCATCGTATTGACCCTGGCGGTCTCCTACGTGGTCACCCGGCTGCAGTACCTGTTCACGGGCGGCATGCCCACGGGGCTGGTCAGCGAGCTGTTCAAGCGCACGGTGCAGTACCGCGTATTCGGCATCATTCCAGCCGCGACGATGTACGCCGTGGTCATATGGGCGCTCGCTTTTTTCTTGATACATCATTCGCGCTTCGGGAAGCAGCTGTACCTGACCGGCAACAACGAGCAGGCCGCGCGCCTCAACGGCGTCAACACCCACAGGGTCCGCGTGCTGACCTACGTTCTGTCCGGCATGTTCTCGGCGATTGCGGGCGTGCTGGGCGCGGGGTACATGGGCATGAGCCAGTGCCAGCTGTTTGACAACTACGCGTACAACTCGCTGGTGGCCGTCGTGGTCGGCGGCACGCTGTTCGTGGGCGGCGTCGGCTCCTACATGGGCAGCATCACGGGGGCGCTGGTGATGATCGTGCTGAGCAACGGCCTGACCGTGCTGGACATCAGCTCGCCCATCCGCAACATCGTGCTGGGCAGCGTGATGGTCGTCATCCTCACCTTCTACAACCGCTCCAGGCCCATCCGCCTGTAAGGGGGTACTTGATGGAACGTTTCAGGATCGGCACACTGGCCGACTGGTTCAACGTGGGCCTGCTCGAGGGAATCAAGATGAGCGAGCGGGTGGGCGCGGAGGGCGTCCAGCTGTACGCGATGGGAGAACTGGACCCCATGTCCATGACCCCGGGGTGGCTGGGGACGGTGCGCCGGACGCTGGCGGACTGCCGCCAGGAGGTCGCCGCCCTGTGTGGGGAGCTGGGCGGCCACGGCCTGTGCCGAAGGGAGGAGAACCCGCCCAAGCTGGAGTACCTTCGCAGGACGCTGCTGCTGGCGCGGGAGCTGGACTGCTCCGTCGTGACCACGCATCTGGGGGTCATCCCGGCGCAGCGGGACGAAACCTACATGACGCTTCTGGAGGCCTGCCGCGACATCGGCAGGTTCGCCGCGGGCATCGGGGCGTGCGTCGCCGTCGAGACCGGGCCTGAGCCGGTGGAGCGGCTTCGCGGCTTCTGCCTGGAGTGCGGCGAGGGCATCCGGGTCAACTACGACCCTGCCAACCTCGCGATGGTGCTGCGCGCTGACCCTGTCGCCGGGGTGTACGCCGCGGGGGACCTCATCGTCCACACGCACGCCAAGGACGGCCTTAGCCTCAAGCCCACCACCGCCGAATACTACTACGGCGTGTTCGCGGAGCAGGGCATCGACGGCACGCGTGCGCTGGGCATCACCAAGCAGGTGCCCTTGGGCGAGGGCGCGGTGAAGTGGCCGGAATACCTGCGGGCGCTGCGGGACATCGGGTATGCCGGGTTCCTGACCATCGAGCGGGAGTCGAAGGAGGAAGCGGGGAAGGACATCGCCGCCGCCGTCACGTTCCTGCGGGAGAGGATCGCGGAACTGGAGGGGACACAGCCATGAAAGCGATCGTCAACGCCAGGGCGGTGCTCGAGGACCGCGTGCTGGAGCGCGCAACCGTGCTGTTCGACGGCAGGTTCCGCCGCATCGGGCAGGACGTGCCGACGGACGGGTGCGACGTCGTCGACGCGGGCGGGCGGTACCTCTTCCCGGGGCTCATCGACCTGCACATGCACGGGCTCATGGGCAAGGAGACGCTGGACCCGGACGTTGCCGCCCACCGGTTCATCGCGGCGCAGCTGCCGAAACAGGGCGTGACGGGATACCTGCCGTCCTTCGGGTCCGCGCCGCTTCCGAAGATGGCGGCCGCGCTGGAGGCGGTGCGCGCCTGCATGAAGCAGCCCTGCGGCGCGAAGGCCCACGGCGCGTACATGGAGGGCGTGTTCATCTCACTGGAGAAGCGCGGGGCGCACGACCCGTCGCTGCTGATGCCGCCCGACACCGATTTCATGCTCTCGTTCCTGGACGTCATCAAGGTCGCCATCGCGGCGCCGGAGCTGTATCCCGAATACATCTCCTGGTGCGCCGAGCGCGGCATCGTCTGCGCGATGGGCCATACCGACGCCACGTACGAGCAGGCCATGGAGGGCGTCCGCCGCGGGGCGACCCAGGCGACGCACCTGTTCAACGGCATGCGCGGCATGAGCCACCGCGAGGCCGGGATGGCGGGGGCCGCGCTGCTGTGCGACGCCGTCAACGTGGAGCTCATCGCGGACACGGCGCACGTCGCCAAGGAGATGTTCAGGCTCGTGTACCGGCTCAAGGGGCCAGACCGGATCCTGCTCATCACCGATTCCAGCCCCGCCGCCGGCCTGGGGCCCGGGGTGTATACCAGTTCCGGGCGCAGGGTCACGGTGGACGACCTGGTCGGGCGGCTGGACAACGGGACCATCTCCAGCTCCGTCGTGCCGCTTCGCAAGGGTGTCCTGAACTTCCACCTGCATGCGGGCGCGCCCCTGCACGAGGCGGCGCGCATGGCGACGCTCAACCCCGCGCGCGTGCTGGGGGTGGACAAATCGCTGGGCAGCATCCGTGTGGGCAAGCAGGCCGACATGTTCCTGGCCGACGGGGACATGAACGTATGGCAGACATTCGTGGACGGGGAGCGCGTGTACCAGGCGTGACCGGGCGGCGCGGGCGGGGCTGTCCCGGCACCGCCGGAAAGGGGCTGGCGCGAGGGTATGGACATACGGCTGGGTTTTGACATCGGCGGCACCAACGTGCGCGCCGGCATCTTCGACATGGCGGCGGACAAAATCTCCATGCACGCGCACGCGCCGTTCCCCATCGGGAAGGGCCCGCACGCGCTGGTGGCAGCGATGGAGGGCATGGCCGGGGGATTCGCGCGGCAGCTCGGCATCGCGTTGGCGGACTTCCGCAGCGTCGGT
>DATHTQ010000020.1:0-2709 GCA_035463055.1 Candidatus Limnocylindria bacterium | reverse complement strand
CGCGCGGCCTCCATGGCGGCGGGGTACGCCGCGATGTCCTCCCGCACGCCCGCGGCGACCTCCCCGAGGCCGCCCGCAGGGGCCGCCTGCCCCAGGAACCAGTCCGACAATTGCGTGAACAGCGCCTCTTCTTCGGCGCGGTACTGCTTCTGGCACGCCTTGGCCAGGCTGGAACACATGAAGCTGTCCTCCATCGGGCCGCGCGCCGCGCCGCCGGCCGCCGCTTCCGGGCGCGCCCCCTCCCCGGCGGAAACGCGGAACATGGTCTTGTCCGCCCCGCAGACGGGGCAGGCCCAGTCCGCAGGGACGTCCTCCCAATTCGTGCCGGTCGCGATGCCGTGCGCCGGGTCGCCCGGCGCCTCGGCGTACTCAAACCCGCAGATGCCGCAGATGTATGTCTTCAAGCCTTGTCCTCCGTTTCCGGGCGGCCCGGGCGCCCTATGCAGCCATTGTGCGTTTCACTGACCGCAGTATACCACGCCGCGCGCGGAACCCCGAAACCGCCCCGCGGCGGGGTACAATGATTACGCGCTTGACACTTGAGCAACTGCTCAAGTATAATGCCTCCGGAACGTTTCAGGCGCGGGAGGACGAGCGGATGACCAAGGCATACCCGATCAGGAACCTCGGATGCGCCGCCTGCGCGGCGAAGATGGAAAGGAAGATAGCGGCCCTGCCCGGCGTCTCGTCGGCGCGGGTGAATTTTTTGACCCAGCGGCTCACCCTGGACGCGGAGGAGAAGGCCCTGGACACGGCGGCGGCCCAGGCGGCGGACATCATCCGCAAAATCGAGCCCGGCGCGGCGCTGGTCCTCCCGAAGTGACGCAGCGCAAGTTCCGCGTCCCGGCGGCGGCGGCGCTGCTGGCCGCCGGCCTGCTGCTGGGGGAGGGCACCAGGGCGCACGTATGGGTGCTGCTGGCGGCGTATTTCATCAGCGGGTACGACGTGCTCGCCTACGCCGCGCAGGGCATCGCGCGCGGGCGCCTGTTCGACGAGAACTTCCTCATGTCCATCGCGACGGTGGGCGCCATCGTCATCGGGGAGTACGCCGAGGCCGTCGCGGTCATGGTGTTCTACCAGACGGGCGAGATGTTCCAGGGGTACGCGGTGGACCGCTCGCGCCGCTCCATCGCCCAGGCGATGGACCTGCGGCCCGACAGCGCCAACGTCCTGATGGACAGCGGCATGGCGGTGGAGACCGACCCCGAGCAGGTGGAGGTCGGCGCGCGCATCCTGGTGCGCCCGGGCGAGCTGGTGCCGCTGGACGGCGTGGTGCTGGATGGCGAGAGCCAGATGGACACCGCGGCGCTGACCGGCGAGTCCGTGCCGCGCGGGGTCCTGCCCGGGGACGAGGTGCTCTCCGGCAGCGTCAACCTGACCGGGGTGCTCACGGTCCGGGTGACCAAGCCCTTCGGCCAGTCCACCGTGAGCCGCATCCTGGAGATGGTCCAGAGCGCGACGGACCGCAAGTCCCGCCAGGAGAACTTCATCACGCGATTCTCGCAGATCTATACGCCGGCCGTCGTCGTGACGGCGGCGCTGCTGGCGTTCATCCCGCCGCTGCTGGTGCCCGGCGCGCTTCTGGCAGACTGGGGCTACCGCGCGCTCAACTTCCTCGTCGTGTCCTGCCCGTGCGCGCTGGTCAGCTCCATCCCGCTGTCGTTCTTCGGCGGCCTGGGCGGGGCGTCCCGCGCGGGCATCCTCGCCAAGGGCTCCAACTACCTGGAGGCGCTGGCCCGGGCGGAGACGTTCGTCTTCGACAAGACCGGCACGCTGACCCGGGGCAGCTTCACGCTGCGCGAGGCCCTCCCCCGGGGCGTGGAGCGCGGGGAGCTGCTGGAGGCCGCCGCGCTGTCGGAGCAGCACAGCGGGCACCCCATCGCCCAGGCCATCCGCCAGTCGTGGGCCGGGACGGCGGACCCGACGCGCGTGAGCGGCGTCGAGGAACTGGCCGGCGGCGGCGTGCGCGCGCTGGTGGACGGCAGGGAGGTGCTGGTCGGCAACCTGCGGCTCATGCAGAAGCACGGCGTCGCCGTGCCGGACGCCCCCGGGAACGGCACCGTGAGCCACGTGGCGCGGGACGGGGCGTACATCGGCAGCCTGGTCGTCTCCGACGAGATCAAGCCCTGCGCCCGGCAGGCGCTGCACCGGCTGCGGGACGAGGGCATCCGCCACCTGGTCATGCTGACCGGGGACTCCGAGGCCGCGGGCCGCGCGGTGGCGAAGGACCTGGACATCGACGTCGTCCACACGGGGCTGCTGCCCCAGGACAAGGTGGTGAAGCTCGAGGAGCTGCTCTCCCGCCCGGGCCGGCGCGGCACGCTGGCGTTCGTGGGGGACGGCGTCAACGACGCCCCGGTGCTCGCGCGCGCGGACGTCGGGTTCGCGATGGGCGCGCTGGGCTCGGACGCCGCGATCGAGGCCGCCGACATCGTCATCATGAACGACGACCCCTGCAAGATGGCGGCCGCGCTGACCATCGCGCGCAAGACCGTGGCCATCGCCACGCAGAACGCGTTCTTCGCCATCGGCGTCAAGGCGCTGGTCTTGGGCCTGAGCGCCCTGGGCCTCTCTACGCTTTGGATGGCGGTGTTCGCCGACGTGGGCGTGACCATCCTCGCCGTGCTCAACGCGATGCGCGCGCTGCGGGTCAAGGAAATCGTCCGCACCTGCGCGTGCGACCTGGAGCCGGGGACGTACGGGGCGGTT
>DATHTQ010000019.1:0-1861 GCA_035463055.1 Candidatus Limnocylindria bacterium | reverse complement strand
CTCGCGGTTCACGCCCAGGCCGGCCCAGACCTCTAGATCCCTGGGACTCTCGATCACGCAACGTGCGTAGCATGTGCTGTAGTCCTGGCCGCCGTGGCCATCGGTGTCCTTGCTCTCGCGGTAGCCAAGCATTGGTGTAATACCGCTTGTGTAGCGGATGGCCGCGAACCAGTGTGGCGGCATGACGAAACCGAACACCCCGCGGGTGAGATCCTTCGAGATCCCCTTGGCCTTGCCGTCCTGCCAGGCAATGGGATCCTCGGCCCTGGTCTTGGAGGTCAACCGGTCGGCCTGCAACACGCAACGCTCGTCCCCGCCCCAGACCATGTCGGGCAGGCCGGGGATCGAGTCCGCGAAGGGGCTCAGCGGGAAGGGGCCGAGGCATTGCCAGTCTATGACCGCCTGCCATTCCTGGGCGCCGGGGCCGCCGATCTCGTCCGGCAGGCGGATCACCCCGTCCTTGGCGGGCAGGAAACGATCGCCGTACCAGGGGCCGAATTCCGGGTCCTCGACGGTCAGCGTGTCCGTGATGAACTCCGCGGACCTCTTGCCCGCCTCCCATTCCGCGACCGCCGCCGCCATGCGCGCCGCCCGGTCCGCGATCGCGCGAAGGACCTCCCGAGCCGTCTCCGCGTCGCTCTGCGCGCCGCGCTTGTCCGGCCTTCCGCCGGACGACGGGGGCTTCTTCTGCGGACCCGCATCCTCGATCAGATCGCCGATTTCCACGGAGTCCACCGTCCCCGCTTCCTTGACCTCCGCGAGTTTCAGCGCCGGTCGCACGACGCGGGGCATGACGACGTCCTTCAGCACCGCCTCGCAGGACATTCCCTTCCGCCGCCCGATTTCCAGCGCGCGCAAGCGCTGAAACCATTCGTCCGCCTCGCCCTCCAGCGCCTGACCCAGGGCGTAGAGTTCCTCCAGCCCGTCCTGCCTGCCGGGCGCCCAACGCGCGGGATCGGCTTCAGGGATCCGCGCGAGCTTGCCCAGCGTCCCCGAAACCCGTCCCGCCGCGGCGCGCAGGGGATTCGACGGTTGCGGTTTGGATTCCGCCGGAGCCGGCAACGCGGCCCCCTCCAACGTGTAGGTCCCCGAAACCGAACCCCCGTTCCGCGTCAGTTTCAAAGACAACGTGGCGGGCGCCTCGCGCAGACCCTCCATCATCTGCTGTCCCAGCGGGTTGGCATCGAAGCGCAGCCGGATCCGACCCCGGATATCGAGACGGCCTTGCGCCTCCTGGCCCTGCGCGTCGTACGACAACACGTCCACGGGGTGCGCGTTCCGATTGAGCGTCGGGGCCCACCCCTGCGCAAACGTGCCGATTCGCGCCGAACGGAAGACCCGAACCTGGATGTCCCGGTTCAGAACCGCCTTCTCCAGAGTCACGGAAAGAACCTCGGGCTCCTGCTCCTTGCAGGCCGCCCGGTACCATGCCGATTCCAGCGCCGCCACGCGCGAGTGCGCCGACGCGACCGCCTCCAGGAACTGGGCCGGCGCGGGACCGTCCGCCGCACAGGCAACCGCCGCACACGCCATACCCGCCATCGTCCATCTCATAGTGACCACTCCCGCGGCCCGCCTAGTCGGCAAGCGCTCTCAGCGTCAACCTCGGCCAGCGTGCCCGTGCCATTCTCGCTCACCAGCGCCCGGCACGCGCCGATCCACGCGATGTCCGCGGGCCGCCCGCGCGGACACGCCTCGCTTCGGATCGTTCCGTCCGCCCCCGCGATCCGCCACGGCCAGGATTGCCCCGTCGGGCGAAAACGCAAGCGCCTCGGGCGCGCACGGGCCTCCCGCCTGCGCGGAGAGACCGCCCGGCGCGCCCGCACCCGGAGCGGGCGCGTCAATGGCCGCGGCCCCAAAC
>DATHTQ010000018.1:0-2099 GCA_035463055.1 Candidatus Limnocylindria bacterium | reverse complement strand
CCGTCACTCCGCTGGCTGATTGTACTATACCACGGTTCTCGTACTTGTACTATCCGATTCTCGATTGTATGAAAATTTCTTTTCGACAGCGCCCGCGCCCGCGGGTCCCTCGCCCGGGTTCCGGGCAACCTCCTGCGGCGCAAGGAAAAGCCCGGGGCCTTTCGGCTTCCCGGGCTGCGTTGCCCGCGTGAGGCGGCCCTGTCCGCGTGTTCCGGCGCGGCCCGACCCCCGCGTCCCGGCTCGCGCCTTATGCGCCCTCCGGCTTGATCCTCTCGCCCCACTTGCCCATATAGTGCGCGCCGACGAACCCCGCGGCGGCGACCGCCACGGACAGGACCCCCTGCCAAAAGCTGACGATGCGGTACTCCGGCGGCGGTGCGATGATGAGCGCCAGCGTACTGGCCAGCACCAGGCCCACGACCGCGTTGGACGCGACGCCGCGGTGCCTGTCGAAGAGCCGGTCGATGAACCGGGCCATCAGGAACGCCACCGCCGCGATGCCCAGCAGCAGCGGGAGGACTACGCCGAAGTTGAGGTCCTTGACCGCCGCCATGAGCTTGGTGTAGATGCCGATGAACAGCAGGATGGACGAGGACGACAAGCCCGGCACCACGAGGCTCAGGCCCCAGACGATGCCGGAAAGGAAGCTCAGGGGGACCGTGGGCTCCAGGTCCTGGGCGGCGGTCCCGGACATTATCAGCAGGAAGGCAAACAGCAGCACGAAGCTGACAACCAGCGCCAGCAGGTTCGCGCGCCGCTCCCCTGCGGTCAGGGTGTCCCCCAGGGCGGGCTTCTGCGCGCTTTTGTACAGCAGCGGCACGGTGCCCAGGATGAGGCCGATGAACAGGGCCAGCGGCACCGGGGACGCGCCGGAGAACATCCAGTCCACCAGCTTGGCGAACCCCCAGAACCCCAGCACCACGCCGATGACCAGCGGGATGAACAGCCTGTACTGCGCGCGCAGTTCCCGGAATGGGCGCGCAAGGAACGCCATCATCGGCCGGTACACGCCGAACACGACGGCGAGCACCCCGCCGGACACGCCGGGCAGGATGGCTCCGCCGCCGATGAGCGCGCCCTGGACGACGCGGTAGACGGGAACGAGGGGGCTTTCGCGGCCGGCCTTCACTGTGTCACCCATGCGCGCTCCTTTTGGGCGAACGCGCGGAATTTACGCGCGCCACCTTTGTATTATGCGATGGACTCGAGTTTTTCCTTGTCTCCCATCAGGGTCTCGATGCGCGGGATGCCCAGCGCGCGCAGGTGCTGGACCGACAGGTCGTACACCGCGGTCTCGCGCATGCGTTCCGGGCGGTGCGCGTCCACGCCGATGATGGCGCTGACGCCTTCCTGCGCCGCGACCTGCCAGAACTCCAGGCAGGGGTAGCCCAGGCCGCGCCCGGACTTGGCGGGGTGCCCAAGGCCGGAGGTGTTGAACTCCATCGGCACGCCCATCCCGCGCGCCGCGGCGCTGATGTCGTGCGCGGCGGCGCGGCACTCCGCGTCAAAGCGCGGGTAGTTGAGCAGGAACAGGTCCGGGTGGGCGAGGCAGTCGTACAGCCCGCTCTGAAGCCCCCTGATGGTGCCGTCCGCATAGCGGCGCACGAGCTCCGGGCCCGTCACGGTGCCGTAGTACACCCTCTCGTCCGGCCCCTCGTAGTGGTTGCCCAGGATGAGGTAGTCCAGGGCCAGGCGCTCGCGCGTCTCCGCGAGCCAGCCGCGGAACTCCGGCACGTATTCAGCCTCCAGGCCGAGGCTGACCTCGATCTTCCCGGCGTATTCGCCGCGCAGCGCGGCCACCGAGCGGACGTAATCGTCCAGTTCGGAAACCGTCATCCGCATGCGCGAGACGAACCCGTCCCGATACGGCCAGGGCGTGTGGTCGGAAAAGCCGATATGCGAAAAGCCGCTCTCCAGCGCGGCGAGGACGTAGGCTTCGTCCGCGCCCTCCGCGTGCATGCAGCGGCTGGTGTGGGTATGGAAGGTGGTACGGATGGTAAAATCCTCCTTATGCGGCCGTCGCAGCCTGTCGCAGTCTATCAGCAAGGCCCGGCCCACGCAACCGTTTGGTATGATTTGGTGCCCGATTCCCTCATGCG
>DATHTQ010000017.1:0-8179 GCA_035463055.1 Candidatus Limnocylindria bacterium | reverse complement strand
AGCTCGCCACCCCGTCCAGCCACCGCTGCATGGCCTCGAACGCCGCGGCGACTTCCACGCAAGGCGCGAAGCCGGTGACGTCCAGCAAATGCCTGCCGTACGCCAGCCCGAAACGAACGGCGTCCTCCTTCGTCCTCCCGTCAAAAACGGCGATCAGCAGGTTCCTGAGCGCCGGGTCGTCCTCTATTTTCCCCAAGGGCCGCTGGTATGCGTATCCGTCCATGTTCCCCCTGCCTCGCGTTTGACCTGCAAAACCTGCCGGCCCGCATCATTGTATGTCACCGGTGCCCTTGCGCCAAATGCCCTCCGGCCTGCCGGAATGCCTGGGATGAAAAAGGGAGGGCCCGAAGGCCCTCCCCTTGCCGGGTTATCATCCCGGCTTCAGTCCGTCAGCTTCTCAGCGGCCGAACTGCGCGTCGTTGTTGCCGGAGTCCGTGGTCCACATCTCCAGCATGTTGATCGGGTCGTTGAAGTCCGCGATCCAGCCGTTGCGCGCGAAGTCATAGTTGCCGGCCTTGCGCTCTGCGAGGAAGACGTTCCATTCCATCGAGGAGATGGTCAGCGTGATCCCGAGCTGCGCGAGGTCCTGCTGGATGGCTTCGCCGATGCGGGCGTGGGCGGAGGAGGTGTTGTGGATGTAGCCCAGGCTCAGCGGGGTCTCGGCGGAGAGCATCCCGTCGGCGCCGAACTTGAAGCCGGCCTGCTCAAGCAGCGCGCGCGCGCCGTCCAGGTCGGGCTCCACGGAGAAGTAGCCGTCGCCCACCGGGTAGTCCCAGGCCGCGGCGTCCTTGAAGATGCCGCCGTTGCCGTCCAGCATGTTGGCCGGGATGAAGGAGGTGGCGGGCACCTGCTCGGTCTGGGTGATCGTGTCGATGATGTACTGGCGGTCGATCAGCAGGGCGAAGGCCTTGCGCATCGCGGCGGCTTCCTCAACGGTCTTGCCGTCGAACAGCGGGCTCTTCACGTTGAAGATCGCGTAGTAGGTGCCCAGCTCGGAGACGACGAAGAACTCGTCCGTGTCCTTCACGCTCTGGATCTGGTCCGGCGGGACGGTGTCGATGAAGTCCAGGTCGCCCGCCTGGTAGGCGGCGTAGATGACCGTGGCGTCGGCGGAGAGCATGAACTCAAGGCGCTCGAGCTTGACGTTCTCGGCATCCCAGAAGTTCGGGTTCTTCACGTACACCATGCTCTGGTCATGCGCCCAGCTCTCCAGCGTGAAGGGGCCGGAGGACACGAAGCCGGCTTCCAGCGCCCACGCGCCGGGGTTGACGACCGCTCCGGAGGCATCCTTGTAGCCCTCGGCGCCCTCGACGGCTGCCTGGTTCACGGCCATGTAGGTCGGGAACGCGACGAGGTCCAGGAAGTAGGCGGTGGGGGTGTTCAGCGTGACGGTCAGGGTCTTGCCGTCCTCGCTGGCGGTCACCTGGAGGTCATCCGGGTAGCCGGCGATGCTGTTGAGCATGTAGCTGTAGTCCGCCGCGGTCTCGGGGTTGGCGGCGCGCTTCCACGAATACTCGAAGACCTACGCGGTCAGCGGGGTGCCGTCGGACCACTTGAGGCCTTCGCGCATCGTGAAGGTGTAGGTCAGGCCGTCTTCGCTCATCTCGAATCCGGTGGCGAAGTTGGGCGCGGGCACGCCGTCGGCGTTGTAGGTGTACAGGCCGCCGAACGCCGCGGACGCCAGGATGGCGCCGTCAACGGAGGAGTTCAGCGCCGGGTCCAGGAACGCCGGCTCGCTGGAGATGTTGAGCTTCAGCGTGGTGTTGTCCCCGTTGGTCGCGTAGAGGAAGAACTTCGTTCCAAAGGGGTTGGAGTAGAAGCCCTTCACGGCCGGCTTGGCCATGTAGAGGTCGTTGTAGTAGTAGATCGGCACCAGCGCGCCGGTATCCATCAGGATATCCTCGGCCTGGTGCATGAGGGTCACGCGGTGGGCGAAGTCGGTCGTGGTCTTGATCTCGTTGATCAAGGCGTCGTACTCGGTCCAGTCGGGCTCGCTCCCCTCGTCTGCGAGCGCGGTCACGAGGGATGTGAGTGCCATGACGGCTGCCAGCACCAGTGCGAGGAGCTTCTTGTTGGCCATGGAATACCCTCCTTCAGAAGATTGCGTATCTACGGCGGGGAGCGTCCCCGCATAGATCCAGGTTACCGGGGTTCGTGCGGGTTCCAGCACGCGGCCTCGTGGCCGGGCGCCATGGGCATGAGCTCCGGGGTCACCGTGACGCACTTCTCGATCGCGTTGGGGCAGCGTGTGCGGAAGGCGCACCCGGAGGGAAGGTTGAGGGGGCTGGGGACCTCGCCCTGCAGGACGATGCGCCTGCGCTGGCGGGCCTTGAGCGGGTCGGGCACGGGGATGGCGGAGATCAGCGACAGGGTGTAGGGGTGGCGCGGGCTGCTGAGGATCCCGTCCGCGGGAGCGGTCTCGACGATTTTACCCAGATACATGACCGCGATGCGCCTGCTCATGTGGTGCACGACGTGCAAATCGTGCGCGATGAACAGGTAGGCGAGCCCCAGGCGCTCCTGCAGCTCGGCGAAGGTGTTGATGACCTGCGCCTGGATGGATACGTCCAGGGCGGATACCGGCTCGTCGCAGACGATGAACTCCGGGTTGACCGCGAGGGCCCTGGCGATGCCGATGCGCTGGCGCTGGCCGCCGGAGAACTCGTGCGCGTAGCGGCGCGAATGGTCGGAGTTGAGCCCCACCAATTGTAGCAGGGAAACGATCTTCTCTTCCCGTTCTTTTTGTGTTTTGTAAAGCTTGTGGATGTCCAGCGGCTCGCCCACGATGTCGGCGACGGTCATGCGCGGGTTGAGCGAGGAATACGGGTCCTGGAAGACGACCTGCATCTGCCGGCGCAGCGCCTGGATGTTCTGGTCGGTGATTTCCTGCCCCTTGAAGCGAACGACGCCGTCGGTGGGCTTGTAGAGCCGCAGGATGCTGCGCCCGACCGTCGTCTTGCCGCACCCGGACTCGCCGACCAGGCCCATGGTCTCGCCCGCGTCGATGGTGAAGGACACGCCGTCCACGGCCTTGAGCATCCGCTTCTGCATGAAGCCGGTGCGGACCGGGAAGTGCTGCTTGAGGCCCACGACCTCCAGAAGATGCTCAGCCATTGTCTTTCCTGCCTTCCAGCTCCTCGGCCACGGCCTTCTTCACGTTGAGCCAGCAGGAAGCCTTGTGGTTCTCGTTGATGTCGAGCTCCTCGGGGAAGATCTCCAGGCACACCTTCATCGCCTCGTCGCACCGGGGGGCGAAGGGGCAGCCCGGGGGGAGCTTCAGCAGGTCGACCGGCGAGCCCGCGATGGGCGTCAGCCGCTCCTTGGAGAGCGCGGTCTTGGGGATGGAGCGCAGCAGCCCCTTGGTGTACTCGTGGCGCGGGTTGTAGAAGATTTCCTCGGCGGTGCCGCGCTCGGCGATGTGGCCGGCGTACATGACGATGATTTCGTCGCACATCTCGGCGATGACGCCCAGATCGTGCGTGATCATGATGATGGCCATGCCCAGCTTGGCCTTGAGCTCCTGCATGAGCTCGAGGATCTGCGCCTGGATGGTCACGTCCAGGGCGGTGGTGGGCTCGTCGGCGATGAGGATATCCGGCTCGCAGGCGAGGGCCATCGCGATCATGACGCGCTGGCGCATGCCGCCGGAAAGCTGGTAGGGGTACTGCTTCAGGCGCTTGGCCGGCTCGTTGACGCCGACCAGCTCGAGCATCTCCAGCGCCCGGGCGGACGCCTGGTGGCGGTCGCGGCCGGTGTGCAGCCGGATGGCCTCGACGAGCTGGTTCTCGACGGTGTATACGGGGTTGAGGCTGGTCATCGGGTCCTGGAAGATGATGGACACCTTCGCGCCCCGGAACGACCGGAGCCTGGCCTTGTCAAACTTGACGACGTCCTCGCCGTTGTAGAGGATCTGGCCCTGCGTGATGCGCCCCGGGTTGTCCAGGATGCGCAGGATGGAGTACGCGGTGACGCTCTTGCCGGAGCCGGACTCGCCGACGATGCCGAGCACCTTGCCGCGGTTGACCTTGAAGTTGATGCCGTTGACGGCGCGCACCTCGCCCGCCTCGATGGGGAACGAGGTGTGGAGGTCCTTTACCTCGAGGATGGTCTGCAGGGGCTGGAGGGGTTCGCTCATTCTATCTCCTCAGCTTGGGGTCGAAGGCGTCCCGCAGCCCGTCCCCGAGCAGGTTGAAGGACAAGACGATCAGGGAGATGCCCAGCGCGGGGAACAGCATCTTGTAGGGGTAGATCTGCATGGCGCTGCGGGCCTCGTTGGCCAGCGAGCCGAGGCTGGGCATGGGCGCCTGCACGCCCAGGCCGATGAAGCTGAGGAAGCTCTCGACGAAGATGGCGCTGGGGACCTGCAGGGCGGTGGAGATGAAGATGACCGAGATGGCGTTGGGGAGGATGTGCCTGCGGATGATGCGCGCGCCGCCGGCGCCCAGGGCACGGGCCGCGAGCACGTACTCGTTGTTCTTGATCTGCAGGATCTGCCCGCGCACCAGGCGCGCCATGCCGACCCAATAGAGCAGGCCGAACACGACGAACATGCTGATCATGTTGTTGCCCAGGGACGCAAGGATGGTCCCCTGCAGGCGGTTCCCCAGCACCTGGCCCAGCACGACCGACAGCAGGATGACCATCAGCGTGTCGGGCAGCGAATAGATGATGTCGACCACGCGCATCATCGCGATGTCCAGCCTGCCGCCGACGTATCCCGATATGGAGCCGTACAGGAGGCCGATGACCAGCACGATGAGGCTGGCGAACAGGCCCACGACCAGCGAGACGCGCGCGCCGTAGACGACGCGGATGAAATAGTCGCGCCCGATCTCGTCCGTCCCGAAGATATGGGGGAAGATCCTCTCGCCCCTGGCGATGGCTTCCCGCTCCATCACGGAATAGGTGAAGGGCGGCATGTTGGTCACCGTCCGGTCGCGCCGGCCGCCCACCGTGATGATCTGGGAATAGCCGTACGGCACGACCAGCGGGGCGACCAGGATGATGAGCACCAGCACGCCCAGCACGATCAGGCTCATGACCGACAGCGGGTTGCGGAACAGCCGCCGCATGCCGTCGCGGAAAAAGGTGGTGCTTTCGCGCATCACGTCCTGCTGCGCCTTCTCCTCGGGGGTGGCGCGCTCGAACTTCTTCAGGTCCAGCTGCAGGCTGAACGGGGACTTCTTGGGGTTTGCGTCGGTGTAACCGCTCATCGGCTCTCCTCAGTCGAAGGAAATCTTCGGGTCGACGGCCTTGTACAGCAGGTCGCTGGCCAGGGTCATGACGACCATCAGGGTGGCGAGGAAGATGGTGGTGCCCATGATCATCGGGTAGTCGCGGTTGTTGATGCCCGTCACGAACTTGCTGCCCAGGCCGCCGATGGTGAACACGGTCTCCACGACGAGCGACCCGGTCAGGATGTAGGCCGTCAGCGGGCCCACGTAGGTGATGATGGGGATCAGCGCGTTGCGCAGCGCGTGCTTGGCGATGACCATCCACTCCCGCACGCCCTTGGCGCGCGCGGTGCGGATGTAGTCCTGCCCGAGGACGTCGAGCATGGACGACTTGGTCAGGCGCGTGATGTACGCCATGGGGTACAGCGCAAGGGAGATGATGGGCAGCAGGTAGTTCTGGTTGGCGATCGACCAGATCGGCACCCAGCGCAGGTAATAGCTGAACGTCAGCAGCAGCAGCGTCGCCAGGATGAAGCTGGGCGTGGACACGAACAGCGTCGTGAAGTAGATGATCACCCTGTCAGGCCACTTGTTTCGCATCAGGGCGGCGATCGAGCCCAGGACGAGCCCCGCGGACAGCGCCAGCAGCACCGCCATCCCGCCCAGGTAGGCCGAGATGCCGAAGGACTCGAAGATGATGGTGGAGATCTCGCGCCCGGTCTTCAGCGAGATGCCGAAATCGCCCTGCGAGAGGTTGCGCAGGTACAGCAGGAACTGCTCGCCGATGGGCTTGTCCAGGTTGAAGCGCCGGTCGAGCACCGCCTTGACCGAGGCTTCCGGCGCCTTCTCCTTCGCGAAAGGCCCCCCGGGGATGGAGTTCATCGCGAAAAACGTGATGGCGGCGATGATGAAGATCGTGACCACCGCCAGCAGGATACGTTTCGCGGCGTATTTGACCATGCAACCGACTTCCTTCTTTTGGAGCTTGCCGCGGGGTATACCGCGGCATGGAATAATATCGCACAATGCTTGCATAAAATCAAGGGCCGCCGCCGCTGTGGCCCCCGGGCCGGGCCGCGTGCGCTGCGCCGCCCCGCCCGCGCGTGCTATACTTGCGCCCACGGAGGACGGATGGAAGCGTTATTGTCGGATTTCAACCCCTGCCGCCTGTGCCCGCGGGACTGCGGAGCGGAGCGGGCGGAGGATGCCGGGACGGGGTTTTGCGGCATGGGCACGGTGCCCGTGGCGGCGCGCGCGGCGCTGCACTTCTGGGAGGAGCCGTGCATATCGGGCGCGCGGGGCACCGGCGCAATCTTCTTTTCCGGGTGCACGCTTGGCTGCGCGTACTGCCAGAACGCCTCCATCAGCCAGGGCAGGCACGGCCGCGCGCTGCCCTCGGAAGAGCTCGCGGGCGTCATGCGGCGCTGGGTGGAAGAGGATGGCGCGCAGACGCTCTCGCTCATCACGCCGACCCACTTCCTGCCCGGCATCATGCAGGCGCTGTCCGTCTACCGCCCCCCGGTGCCCGTCGTGTACAACTGCGGCGGCTACGAGAAACCGGAGACCCTGCGCGCCCTGGAGGGCCTGGTGGACGTGTGGCTGCCGGACTTCAAGCACGTGTCGCCCCGCCTGTCCTCGCTGCTCGCCGGCGCGCCGGACTACGCGCGGCACGCGGTCCCCGCCATCCGGGAGATGTGCCGCCAGTCCGGCCCGCCGCAATACAATGAGGAAGGCATCATGACCCGCGGCACGCTCGTGCGCCACCTCGTGCTGCCCGGGTGCACCGGGGACAGCGTAGCCGTGCTGGACGCCGTCCGCGAACACCTCCCGCCAGGCACGCCCGTGAGCCTCATGGGCCAGTACACCCCGCAGCCGCATTGCCGCGTCACCGGGATGGACCGGCGCGTGAGCGAAAGGGAGTACGCCCGCGTGCGGGACTACATGCTGGCGCTGGGCATCCCCGGGTATGCGCAGGAGCTCAGCTCCGCGGACAGCGGGTTCACGCCGCCGTTCGACCTCACCGGCCTGTAACCCCGCTTTTCCACCTGATTTTCCATCCCCCCAGTTCCGGTGGGTCTGCCCGCCGGAATGTTTTATTTATGTATTTTTATACGCCGCCCCGCCGCCGTTTACCCGGGCATCCGCCGGGGTAACTCTATATCGTGTAGTACGGAGCGCGGGAACCACAATATATAGTTCCCGCCGAAAGGATACAGGATGGAGACACTGGCGGGAATCTTCACGGAAATCACCAAGCGGGACGGCCGCACCGAGCCCTTCGACCCCTCCAAGATCCGCGAGGCCATCCGCAAGGCCTTCGCTGCCACCGAGACCCCGGTCACGGAGCAGGCGCTGGATATGCTGGCAAGCCGCGCCCAGGAGACGCTGGCCCCGCGCGGGAAGGCGCAGGGGCTCACGGTAGAACTGGTGCAGGACGCGGTCGAGCAGGCCCTCATGGAGGCCGACTTCTTCCCCCAGGCCAAGGCATATATCCTCTACCGCAGCGTGCGGCAAAAAAAGCGCGAGGAGCGCGAGCGGCTGCTGGGCTACTTCCCCGACGTCCCGGAGCTGGGCCCCGTGCTGCGCCGCGCCGAGCGCGACTTCCCCGGCGAGGAGTATTCCCTGGGCGCGCTGACGCGCAAGTTCCTGTCGCTGTACAAGCGCGAGGCCGGGGCGGAGGAGCGCTGGTCCACCCTCGTGCGCGCCGCCATCGAGCTCACCGACATCCAGGCCGCCAAGTGGGAGATGATCGCGGGCAGGATCTACAGCGCGGGCCGCCTGCGCGAGATCGCGCGGCGCATGGAGGAGAAGGGCGTATCGGGATACCGCGAAAAGATGGCCTGGCTGGACCGCGAGGGGCTGCTCGACCCGTCCATGCTGCAAACCTACTCCATGGAAGAGCTGGAGGAAGCATATTCCTTCATCGACCCGGAGCGCGACCTGCTGCTCCCCTACTCGGGGCTCGAGCTGCTGTACAAGCGATACGTCGTCATGACCCACGCGCT
>DATHTQ010000016.1:0-2232 GCA_035463055.1 Candidatus Limnocylindria bacterium | reverse complement strand
GGACGCGTGGAGCTCCACGGCCTCCCCGGTGTAGCAGCCGAGACCAAGTTCGCTCCGAAGTGCCAGGATCCGGCGGGCTACATCCTCCCTGTCGCAGGGGAGGCGTAGGTCGAACGCCATCGCCAGCGTGCCCGCCGCCGGGTCAAACCGGCCGTACTGCAGGCCGTAGTTGCCGATGACGTCCACGGGGTAGCCGCCCATCTGCGCGTGGATGCGCGCGCAGGCCCCCGCGCCCACCATGAGCAGGCGGTACCGTTCGCGCAGCCGGTCCAGCGCCGCGCGGTTCTCCCCGCCCAGCGGGCTCTTGTGCTGGGTCAGCGTGCCGTCCAGGTCCATGGCGACCACCTTGATTGCGCTTGCGTCCACCGGCGTCCCTCCGTGATGGCAGTCTGATTTCGTCCGCCAGTATAGGAACCGCCCCGGCGGGCGTCAACAGGCATTTGCATCTTGGATACGGCGGGGCGCGCACCCCGCGCCCGAGCCGCGAGGATTGACAAACGGCCGCCGACCCCCTACCATCCAGCGTACATCACAGGAAAACAAATCCGGCCGGCAGGGCATGCGCGGGCCGCTTGAAACGCACGATTCGAGGTGTTCGCGGTGAAAATGCGGGAGCGCCAGGAGGCGATGGTCGGCCTCGTCAACGCCAAGGGGTCCGTCAGCTTCGCTTCCCTCAAGGAGGCGTTCCCCCACGTGTCGGAGATGACGCTGCGGCGCGACCTGGAGTTCCTCGACCGCGAGAAGCGCATCATCCGCATCCACGGCGGCGCGAAGTCGGTGGAGGTGGTCATCGGCACCGACGACCTGTTCCTCAAGCGCACGATGCGCAATGCCGAGGCGAAGAAGCTCATCGCCCGCAAGGCGGCGGAGCTGGTCAGCGAGAACACGTCCGTCTTCATCGACTCCGGCACCACCGCCACGGAGTTTTCCCGCGTGTTCCCGGACGGGCGCTACCTGCTATTCACCAGCGGCGTGAGCTGCGCGCTGGAGCTCGCGCGGCTCACCCAGGCGCAGGTGTACATCCTGGGCGGCAGGCTCAACCACTCCAGCCTCAGCATCAACGGCAGCCGCAGCCTCGCGTTCCTGGAGAACGTCAGCTTCCAGGCGGCGTTCATGGGCGTCACGGGATACATCCACGGCCTGGGGTTCACCTGCGGGTCGGAGGAGGAGTGCGAGCTCAAGCGCGCCGTCATCCGCAAGGCCGAGAAGGTCATCCTGCTGATGGACGCGCAGAAGGTTGGCATCGCGAACACCTTCACGTTCTGCGGCCTGGAGGACGTGGACGCCGTCGTGTCCGACCCCGCCCTGCCCGAGGCCACGCGGCAGGAGTTCGAGAAGCACAACATCCGCATCTACTGATTCCCCATGGCAGAAAGCAGCAAGCCGGGCATACGCGCCCGGCTTGTTTCGCCATTTCCAATCACGACGCTCAGCGGTACATCCCTGAGGCGGACTCCTCCGCGCGCCACGTGCCCCCGCGGTCCAGGGTCTCGAGGATCTCCTGCGTGCGCAGGCCCTGCGGCGCGCTGAGGGAAAGGTCCGCCTTCCCCTGAAGGGCGTACACCACCTGCTGGATGTAGGGCTGCTGCACGTGGGCGAGCTGCTCGAAGGCGACGGTCTCCCGCTTTCCGCCCGTGAGCAGGTCCAGCGGCTCCTGGTTCATGATGCCCAGCGACAGCGTGCCGCTGCTGCCGAAGACGGTCAGCCTGTCCACGGACTCCGCCGCGTGCATGGAGAACTGCATCGTCCCCTGCACGCCGCTTTGCAGCACGAAGAGCGCGCTGGTGACGTCGTTGACGTCGTACCGCTTCCCCAGGTTGGCGGAGCGGCCGGTGACCTCCCGCGGCTCGCCCAGGAGCATCAGCGCGGTGTCCACCATGTGCGAGCCGACGTCGTACAGCAGCCCGCCGCCGGACTTCTGCCGGTCCATGAGCCACGGGCGTGCGGGGTCGGGGACCAGCGGCGGGGTGGCGAAGAGGTAATGGAAGCTCATGACCTGGCCTATGGCGCCGCTTTCCAGCAGCTCCTTCGCCTTCAGGAATTTCGGCTGCCCGCGCCGGTATAGGCTACGAACAGCGGCACGCCGTGCTCGCGGCAGGCGGCCAGCATCCCCTTCGCTTCCTCGACGGTGGTAGCCATGGGCTTCTCCACGTACACCGCCTTGCCGTGCCTGGCGGCCTCGATGGCATAAAACGCGTGCGTTTCCGGCGGGGTCGCCACGTAGACGGCGTC
>DATHTQ010000015.1:0-1509 GCA_035463055.1 Candidatus Limnocylindria bacterium | reverse complement strand
GGGGCGAAGCGGCTGAACGTCCGCACGAGCAACGGCAGCATCAAGCTGGGTTTCGAGAAGGACGGCGCGGGAGCGTAAAGCCCGGCAGTGTATCGCCGCATCCGCAGCGAAGCCTCCCGGCATGGCGCCGGGAGGCTTTCGCGCATGATTCGTTCCGCCGGGACAGGGCTCTCCATGGAGCCCCGCCGCGGGGCCTCAGTCCTCGATGTTGATGCCGCCGGTGTCGCTCACCTGCGCGCGGGCCGTGTCAGCGCCCGCGTCCCGCCCGGGCTTTCCTTCCTCCGATTCCAGGTGCCGGAACACGTCCTCGATGTCGGGCAGCGTGCTCCGCTCGTACACCTTCATCCACTCGATGTTGCCCTGCTCGTCCACCAGCACGTTGAGGCGCCCGGATGCGCCGGTGTCCTCGAAGAACGTGCCGTAGTCCTTCGACACCTTCCCGTGCGGGTAGAAGTCCGCCAGGATGGGCGTCTTGCGCATCGGCAGCATCGCGGCCCATGCCTTCTTGGCGGGGGCCGGGTCCACGCTGATGCCCAGCGCGACCGTGTTGTGCTTCGCGAGGCGGTCCGCGTTGACCTCCAGCGCGCGCATCTGGTCGGTGCAGACGCCCGTGTAGGCGAACGGGTGCCACGACAGCAGCACCTTCTTCCCCCTGTAATCCGACAATTTCACCTTCTTGCCGTTCTGGTCCTCCAGCTCGAACTCCGGCGCCTTGTCTCCCACTCTCAGTTCCATGGCTTTCCATCCCTTCGCGTCTCGTCTTCGTCGGGCGCGTGCCCTTCGCCTTGTATATACCCCGGCGCGGCGCGTCCTTTACGCCCGCCCCGGCGTTTGCTATACTCGCGCCGGACAGCCAATACGGAGGACATCCCATGCCGCCACGCGTCACGCTGCTCGCCACGGGCGGCACCATCGCCAGCCGCGAGACCAAGCAGGGCCTGATGCCCAAGACCGGCGCGGGCGGCATCCTGCGCTTCATGCCCAGCCTGAAAAAGCAGGCGGACATCACGGCGCGGGACGTGTTCATGCTGGACTCCAGCAACATCCAGCCCGAGGAGTGGCAACTTTTGGCGCAGGCGGTGCTGGACGCGGCGCGGGAGAGCGACGGCATCGTCGTCACCCACGGCACCGACACCATGGCCTACAGCGCCTCGGCGCTGGGCTTCATGCTGCACGACATCCGCATCCCCGTCGTGTTCACCGGGTCGCAATTGCCATTGCACCACCCCCACACCGACGCGCCGGGCAACCTGCGCGAGGCGCTGGCGGTGGCGCTCTCGGGCCGCCCCGGCGTGTTCGTCTCCTTCCACCACAAGGTCATCTACGGCACGCGCGCGGTCAAGATGCGCACGCTGGGGTTCGACGCGTTCGACTCCATCAACGCGCCGCCGGTGGGCACGTTCGACGCGGACGGCCTGCGCCTGCTGCCGGAGGCCCCCTGCGGCGAGCCCATCACCGTGGACAATCCGCTGTCCATGGACCCGCGGGTGGTCCTGCTCAAGAGGATGC
>DATHTQ010000014.1:0-1697 GCA_035463055.1 Candidatus Limnocylindria bacterium | reverse complement strand
GGGTTCGGCAGGCCGAGCGTCTCCATGAAGCAGAGGAGCATGAAGAGGTCGTTCAGCTCCATGGCCTCCGCGCGGAGCTGGCGGCGGTAGCCCGTCACCGCCATGCCGTGCAGGAAGTCGCGGGCGTGGCCCGCAACGCGGAAGACAGAAGACAGAATGGAAGAAGACAGGATGGACGAAGGAGAATGGACGGACGGGAAGCGCTTCCTGCCTCCCTTCCTCTGCCTTCTGTCTTCTGTCTTCCGCCTTCTGTCTTCTTCCATGCCGCCGTCCGTCATCGCCGCCCGACCACCAGGCTGGACCCGAAGGTCGTGTCGGTGCGCGTCACCGACGTGAAGCCCGCCTCCTGCAGCCAGCCGCGCACCTCCGCGTCGGTATAGGTGTCACCCGCCTCGGTCCCGACGAGCATATTGAGGGCGAACAGCGCGGGCTGCAGCGGGCCGCCGCGGTCCTCGGCCATCAGGAAGTCCTGGATGACCACCTGCCCGCCGGACGTCAGCGCCCGGGCCACCTTGGCCAACAGGGCCTGGTTCTGCGCCGGGGAGTGGCTGTGGATCACCATCGACAGCAGCGCCAGGTCGAACCCCTCGCCGAGCGAGTCCTTCATGTAGTCGCCGGCGACCGCCTCGACCTGTGCCGCCAGCGACTCCTCGACGATGTACGTCCGCGTCAGCGGGACCACGTTCGGCAGGTCGAACACCACCGCGGAAACGCCGGCCTTCGCGCGGGCGAACGCCATCGCGTAGGCGCCCGACCCGCCGCCCACGTCGATCACACGCGAGACGCCTGCGAGATCCAGCGCCTTGACGACCTCCGGAGCCGTCTGGCGCGAGCGCCAGTGCATGGCCGCGATGAACGGGCGCAGCCACTCGTCCCCGCGGTCGTTGATGGGGGGCCGCGCGGCCGGCCGCCCTTCGCGCACGACCTCGGTGAGGTGGCCCCAGGTCTCCCACAGGTGGGCGGTGTGGCCAAGGCCTCCCATGTAGCCCGGACGGCCCTTGACCAGGTACCGTGCGGCCACTGGCGCATTCGCGAACCGGCCCTCTCTCTTCTCCAGCAGGCCCAGGGCGACCAGGGCGTTCAGCAGGCGGTCCACGTGGCGCGGCGCGCCGCCCACCGCCTCGGCGACCTCAGAGGACGTTAGCTGCTGCTCGTTGATCGTCGTAAAGATGTCCAGCTCGAAGGCCGTCAGCAACGCGCGGCTGCGTTGGAAGGCGCTGGCGATTTCCTGGATGGTCTTGGGCGTGGCATCGGTGGACATGGGCATTGATCAGGGATCAGGGGCTAGGGCCTGGGGGCCAGGGGCTAGGGGAATCATAGCGGAGGCCGGCGAAAACGCCGGATGCAAAAATGGCGAGGGCAGAGCTGGAAGGCGCCGGGGGCAGGGCTGCGGGCTCTGCCCGCAGGCAACCCTGAAGAAGGGTCGCCCCACGCCGCTCGGAGCCTTCGACGGGAGCCTTGAGCTTTGAGCTGCGTGCCCCTGGTCAGCACGCCCTCGCGCCGGCGTGCTGCGAGGCGTTGCCGGCCCGCACGAAGTGTGCGAGGAGCCAATCGAGCTGGAGGGGCTCGCCGGACTTGACGGGATCGACGGTCACGAAGCCCGCGCGCAGCAGGTTGTCCTTCATCTCGCGCGCGCGTTCCATCATCGGCGGCAGGTCGTCGTAGTCCTCGTCGAGCAGGCGCTCCCCGGCCCGCTC
>DATHTQ010000013.1:0-2004 GCA_035463055.1 Candidatus Limnocylindria bacterium | reverse complement strand
ATGCCGAGCCGAAACCGCTGCGGTTTGGCACGACGTCGCGCTTTCAGGGGAAGTCGGTTGTCTTTACGGGCAACTTGTGCTGCGCCATGCGTTGCGAAGCGCAGCAGGCTGTCGCAGCGTTGGGCGGGTCATGCAAAAGTACGGTCTCCCGGAAGACAGACATCGTAGTATTCGGCCTGTATGACCACGACACGCTGAAGCCGGGAGCCAGCATTGGCGCCAAGTTAGAGGAAGCATATACCTTGGTGAGCCAGGGTTACCAAATAGAGATTCTGGACGAGAACGACTTTTTGGAAATTCTGTACGAGAACCTCGACGCGTAGCGAAATGGACGCCTGATTTTCCTATTACCCTAACAGCATAGAACGGGCAAATCCATTCGCGGTTGATACGCCAACGCTTCGGCCCGCTTCGGGGCCTTCATCCCTACCCCCTCTGCGCTTTCGCCAGCATCCGGTTGATATACGACTTCAATTCCTTGAACGCGCCGCGCGGGTCGATTTCGTCCAGGGTCTCGATGAGCAGTTCGGTGGAGGCGTCGTCCAGGCTTTCCTTCCGGTTCGCGGCGAGGGCGGCGCGGCTCTTGACGACGAAGTTCAGGATTTCCTCCTGCAGGGCGCCGCGGCCCGCCATGTCGGCCACGGTCTTGCTCTTGGCGGCGAACTGGATGAAGTCCTTGTTCATCAGCGCGTAGTTCATCCGGCCCTTCTCGTCGCTGTAGCGCTCCACCAGCGCGGCGTACTCCGGCGAGAGGGACATGTCCACCTGCTCCGCCGGGGCCTCCTCGGTGACGTCCTCCTCGTGCGGCGCCTCGTCGTAGGAGAGCTTCAGCGGCCCCCTGCCGGAGTAGGGCATGCCCATGGTGAGCTCGTACGCCTCGTCGAACGCCTCCATGGGGAACAGGTCCGGGTCCGCCTTGCCGTAGGGGACCAGGCCGCCGGTGCGCTTGTCCAGCGTGCTGACCGCGGTCTCGTCCCGGTCAAGGCGGTGGATCTTGATGCCCGCCCCGCCCTGGGACAGCTTCTGCTTGTAGGCGATGGCGGGGATGGACGTGAGCTCGACGGCCTTCGTGCGGATGATCCTCATGGGTTGCCCTCCTCAGAAAGAAAAATTTGCCTTCGCGGCGGGGCCGCGGGCGGGTAGGATGTCATGGCCGGGCCCGCGGGTCCCCAAAAACCATCATAACCGCAGCGGCGGCAGGCTACACCGTATATGCGCGCCGCGCGGGCTCCGCCGGAGGCCCGCGCCTCGTTTCCCGGATACGCGCTTCCGCGCTTTCACCCCCGCTTGCCAACCCCCCGCCAATCGCTATAATTGTGTGCGAGGTGAAGCATATGGACATTCGGAGCCTATTCCAGAAACAGAAGATGATGCGCCAGGTGCTGCTGTCGCTCGTCCCGGTGGCGCTGGCGGCGGTGTTCCTCTACGGGTGGCGGGTGGTCATGCTGTTCGCGGTGGTGTCCGTGTGCGCTGTCGTGGCGGAGTACCTCGTCGCGCGCTCCATCTCCGGGGACAAGGCCAAGGTGAGCGAGGCGGTGTTCGTCTCCTCCGCGCTGTTCACGCTGTCGCTGCCGCCCATGACCCCCGCGTGGATCGCGGTGGTGGGCATCGTGGTGGGCATCGTCTTCGGCAAGATGGTGTTCGGCGGGTTCGGGCGCAACGTGTTCAATCCCGCGCTGGTGGCCCGCTGCTTCATCTACGTCGCGTTCCCCGCGGCGATGACCGTCACCTGGAACCAGCCGTTCCTAAGCCTCCCCGGCGGGTTCGCGGCGTTCCAGCCCGCCGCCGACGCCATAACCGCGGCGACGCCCATCATCACGTTCAACACGACGCGCGCGATGGCGCCGCTGCAGGATTTGTTCCTGGGCTTCGTCAACGGCTCGCTGGGCGAGTCCAGCGCGCTGCTCATCCTGCTGGGCGGGGCGTACCTGCTCATCCGCAAGGTGGCGTCCTGGAAGCTCATGCTGTCCACCGTCATCGGCGGCCTCGCGCTCTCCGCCGTCC
>DATHTQ010000012.1:0-9854 GCA_035463055.1 Candidatus Limnocylindria bacterium | reverse complement strand
GGGGACGAAACGCCCCTGCTGACGCGGCTGGAGGCGCAGCTTTCGGAGTATTTCGCGGGGGAAAGGACCGAGTTCGACCTGCCGCTCAACCCAAAGGGCACGCCGTTCATGAAGGCGGTATGGGCGCGGCTGTCCGGGATTCCCTACGGGCAGACCACGTCCTACGGCCGCCTGGCGGCGGATGCGGGGATGCCCAGGGCGGCGCGCGCCGTGGGGGCCGCCGTGGGGCGCAACCCCATCACGCTGGTCGTGCCGTGCCACCGGGTGCTGGGCGTCCGGGGCGCGATGACGGGGTATTCCGGCGGCGAGGAGCGCAAGCGCGCGCTGCTGGAGCTGGAGCTGAAGCGCGCGGCGCGTTGAACACCGGGCCCCTTTCTGGTAAAATGCCGGGGAAAGAGAGGGTGTTCGCATGAAGTTTATGGTGGAAACGTCCGCGCGCCACGCGCATGTGTCGCAGGCGGACCTGGAGACGCTGTTCGGGCCTGGGTACCAGCTGACCTTCCGCAAGGACCTGTCCCAGCCCGGCCAGTTCGCCAGCAACGAGAAGATCACCGTCGTGGGGCCCAAGGGCCAGCTGTCCGTCACCATCCTGGGCCCGGTCCGCAAATCCACCCAGGTGGAGCTGTCCATGACCGACGCGCGCCAGATCGGCCTCGTGCCCCCGGTGCGCGAGAGCGGCGACACCGCCGGGTCGGTGGGCTGCAGGCTCGTGGGGCCCAAGGGCGAGGTCGAGCTTCCCGAGGGCGTCATCGTCGCCAAGCGGCACATCCATATGACCCCCGAGGACGCGGAGCGCATGGGCGTGAAGGACAAGCAGGTGGTCATGGTGAAGGTGGAGTCCCAGGGCCGCACCCTGGTCTTCGGCGACACCGTCGTGCGCGCGCATCCCTCCTTCGCGCTGGCGATGCACATCGACACCGACGAGTCCAACGCCGCGGCCGCGGGCGGCGAGGCGTACGGGGAAATCATTAGCATCGACCGGCAGTAATCACGGCGAAGGCGCAAGGACGGCGGGTGTACCCCGCCGTCCGCTTGTAAAATCACCGGCAGGATGAGCGGTCATGCAGCCGGACCAGGGCATCCGCAAGCCGGTTCGCATATGCCGATATCATCCGCGCGCGCAGCATGCCTCCTTCGCCCCAAGCGTCTGAAGGCAGCCATCGGCTTATAGTTCAAGCAGCCTCCGGGGGCATCGGGGGGCGTGAGCCCCCCGATGCAATTCGTGCCGCCCGGCTTTGCCGGGCGCGGGGCGTTTCCGCCGCCGGCGAAAGCATTCTGCCGCATACGAGCTTCCGGTTCATCGGAAACCCTCAGGTTCTTTGATGATCGCGGCGCGGCTGCAATATACATCGATGCATAAATGTGATACCTTTATCGCGCAACAACCCGGCGAGGGGGACAATATCATGCGCTTATCGGTCGCCAGCGAGATCGGCCCCCTGAAGGACGTACTGGTCCACAGGCCCGGCAGGGAACTGGAGCAGCTCATCCCGGCCCACCTGTCCCGGATGCTGTTCGACGACATTCCCTACCTGCAGGGCGCCCAGAAGGAACACGACGAATTCGTGCGGGCGCTGCGGGCGCAGGGCGCGCACGTGCGCTACCTGGAGGACATGGCGGCCGAAGCGCTTTCCGTGCCTGGCGCACGGGAAGCGTTCATCGCGGATTTCATTGCCCAGGGCGGTCCCGCGGCGCAATACTACCGGGAGGAGCTGTCCGGGCTGCTCGGCGGCATTGAAGATAACCGCGCGCTGGTCTGCAAGGCCGTCGCGGGCGTGACCGAGCAGGAATTATTCTCTGCGGACGACCACCCGCTTTCCGCGCTGGCCGGCGGCGAGGTCGGCTACCTGCTCGACCCGCTGCCCAACCTGTATTTCACGCGCGACCCAGCCAGCGTCTGCGGGGGCAGGGTGCTGTACAGCCGCATGCGGGCGCAGGTGCGGCAGCGCGAGGTGGCGCTGGTCCGCTTCATCCTTGAGCGCCATCCGGACGTGGAAGGCCCTGTGCGCTGCAGCTATTGCGAAGGCGACGCGTTCAGCCTCGAGGGCGGCGACATGCTGATGCTCGGCAACGGCCTGCTATGCGCGGGCATCTCCCAGAGGACCAGTGCCAAAGCGATTGACCTGCTGGCTGCGCGCCTGCTGTCGGACCCGGAATCCGGCGTGGACCGTGTATTCGCGATGGGCATCCCCAGCATGCGCGCCTTCATGCACCTTGATACTGTGTTCACGCAGGTCGACGAGGCCGTGTTCACGGTGCACCCCGGCATCCTGGGCGCGCTGCGCTGCTTCCTGCTGACGATGCGCGGCGGCCGCCTCACGGCGCGTGAGATGCGCGGCACGCTGGAGGAGAACCTGTGCGCCGCGATGGGCGTCCAGAAAGTCAGCGTGATCCGCCTGGGCGGAGACGACCTGATCGCGTCCTGCCGCGAACAGTGGAACGACGGCAGCAACACGCTTTGCGTGCGCCCCGGCGCGGTCGTGGTATACGACCGAAACACGCTCACCAACCGCATCCTCAGTGACCACGGCGTCACGGTCATCCCCGTCCCCGGCAGCGAGCTCGGCCGCGGCCGCGGCGGGCCGCGCTGCATGTCGATGCCGCTTGTCCGGCTCCCCGTCCACCCCGCGAACACAGGAGGAAACCGCAATGCCGATTTCGCTCAAGGGCCGCTCACTGCTGACGCTGAGGGACTTTACCCCCGCTGAGATCAGGCATCTGCTCGACCTGTCGCACGACCTGAAGCGCAAGAAGCGCGCGGGCGAGCCGGGCAGCCTGCTGCGCGGGCGCAATATCGTGCTGCTGTTCGAAAAGCCCTCGACGCGCACGCGCTGCGCTTTCGAGGCCGCCTGCTGGGACGAGGGCGGGAACGCCACTTACCTGTCCAACTCGCAGATGGGCAAGAAGGAATCGCTCGAGGATACGGCCCGCGTGCTGGGGCGGTTCTATGACGGCATCGGTTTTCGGGGGTTTGAACAGAAGACCGCCGAGGACCTCGCGCGCTTTTCCGGCGTGCCGGTGTGGAACGGCCTCACCGACCTGTACCACCCGACCCAGGCGCTGGCCGACCTCATGACGGTCGAGGAACATACGGGCAAGCCGCTGCGGGACTGCAAGGTCGCTTTCGTCGGCGACGCGCGCAACAACGTCGCCAACTCCCTGCTCGTCATCTGTGCGAAGCTTGGCCTGCGCTTCGCGGCTGTGTGCCCAGAAAGCCTGTCGCCGGACCCGGCGCTGCTCCAGGATATGCGGAGGGAGGCGGCGCTCTCCGGCGGCGCCATCGAGGTTGGGCAGAGCGCCGACGGGCTGCGCGGCGCCGACGCGGTGTACACCGACGTGTGGGTCTCCATGGGCGAGGAGGATAAGTTCGCCGAGCGCATCGCCCTGCTGAAGGACTACGCGGTCACCGAGGACGTTATGCGCCGCACGGACAACCCGCGGGCGATCTTCCTGCACTGCCTGCCGTCCTTCCACGACCTGCATACCGAAACCGGCCGCGCCGTACACGAAAAGTTCGGCCTGCCCTGCATGGAGGTCAGCGACGAGGTGTTCCGCGGCCCGCGCTCGCGCGTGTTCGACCAGGCTGAAAACCGCCTGCACACGATCAAGGCCGTCATGGCCTCGACGATCGGCAACCTGTAAGGATAGCTCCATATACGGAGGAAGAACCGGATGGCTGAGACCCTGGTCGTGGCCCTGGGCGGCAACGCCTTGCAGCGCTCCGGGTTGCCGGCGGACGCGCAGAACCAGCTTCGGACCGTGCGGGAGACCGCCGCGCGGCTCGTGGAGATCATGGGGCTTGCGCCGCGCATGGCGGTCGCCCACGGCAACGGTCCGCAGGTCGGCCGCCTGGCGCTGCAGAACGAGGCAGGGGCCGGGCTGACCCCGCCGATGCCCTTCGACGTGCTGGGGGCGATGAGCCAGGGGATGATCGGCTACCACATCCAGCAGGCCCTTGGGGACGCGATGGGAAAAGCCGGCCTGGAGCGCGGCGCCGCGGCGCTGGTCACGCAGGTAGTGGTCAGCCCGGACGACCCGGCGTTCAGTAACCCGACCAAGCCGATCGGCCCGTTCTACGACAGGGAAGCTGCGGAAGCGCTGAGGCGCGGGAAGGGCTTCTCCTTCCGCGAGGATGCGGGCCGCGGGTGGCGGCGCGTCGTCGCCTCGCCGATGCCCCTGGAAATCGTGGAAATCGGGCAGGTGAAGGCGCTGCTGGGCGCCGGCTTCGTGCCGGTCACCGTGGGCGGGGGAGGCATCCCGGTCGTGCGAGAGGCGGACGGCACGCTGCGGGGCGTCGAGGCCGTCATCGACAAGGACCTCGCCGCCTGGCGCCTGGCCGAGGCGCTGGAAGCCGATACGCTGCTGATCCTGACCGAGGTAGAGCAGGCGTACCTTCGCTACGGCACCCCGCAACAGAAGGCGCTTCGCAGCGTCACCCCCGAAGAACTCGAGGGGTTCATGCGCGAGGGCCATTTCGCCCCGGGATCGATGGGCCCCAAGGCCGAGGCCGCGCTGCGCTTCACGAAAGGCAGGCCGGGCCGGCGCGCCGTCATCACGCGGTTGGACCTCGCGCCGGAAGGCCTCGACGGAAGCCGCGGCACACAGGTGACCGCCTGAACGCGCGCAAAACTGCGCATCGAAAGATGTTTATGGGATGTTCTTCCTGAGAGTAGACGGTTTTGGCCGGAATATTGCCATCTATTGCATTGATTAGCTGCCGTCAAGCCCATATGATGCCCGCATAGGCAATGACCGGGAACGTGTAGCGGCCGTGCTGCCCATGAAGAGAGCTTCCGGATGGTGCGAGGAAGCGGGACGCAAGGCAGGTGAGTTCCTCCCGGAAGCCGCAGGCTGAACCAAGTAGGCTGTGCCGGCTCCCCGCCGTTACCGGGGGAGGCAATGGTTGTTGCCCTGAGCTGTCGTGAGACAGAAAATTGAGGTGGTACCGCGGGTCATCCGCCCTCTGCATTGGCAGAGGGCGTTTTTGTTTAGGGAAACGCAAGAAATTGAGGAGGTATCCCCATGAGGAAGTCATCGCTCGTCCTGGCGGCCGTCCTGGTCCTGACCCTGGTCCTGGGCCTGCCGCAGGCCTACGCCGAGAAGACGCGCCCGCTCATCGGCATCATCCAGATCGTCCAGCACGGCGCGCTGGACGCCGCGCGCGAAGGGTTCCTCAAGACCCTGTCCGACGCGGGCTACCAGGACGGCGTCAACATGACCGTCGACTACCGCAACGCCCAGGGGGACCAGGCCACGCTGTCGAGCATCGCGGACTACTTCGTGTCCGAGCAGGCCGACCTGGTGCTCGCCATCGCGACGCCCTCGGCGCTGGCCATCGCCGGAAAGACCGAGACGATCCCGATCCTGGGAACCGCCATCACCGACTACGAGGCCGCCCGGCTCGTGCAGAGCAACGAGGCGCCCGGCTACAACGTGACCGGGACCACCGACATGGTGTCCGTCGCGGAGCAGATCGCGATGATCCCGCGGCTGCTCCCCACCGCCGAGACCGTCGGCCTCATCTACACCTCCAGCGAGGTCAACTCCCAGATCCAGATCGACCTGGCCAAGGCCGAAATCGAGAAGCTGGGCCTGAAGTGGACCGAGGTCACCGTCAACAGCGCCAACGACGTGCAGCAGGCCGTGAACAGCATCATGCCGGGCATCGACGCGCTGTACATCCCGACCGACAACACGCTCGCCTCCGCGATGCCGCTGGTGTACGAGGCGTCGCTGGCCCACCGCGTCCCCGTCGTTGCGGGCGAGGCGAACATGGTGCGCCAGGGCGGCCACTTCACGCTGGCGATCGACTATTACAAGCTGGGCGAGCAGACGGGCGAGATGGCGCTGCGGGTCCTCAGGGACGGCGCCAGCGTGGCCGAGATGCCCGTGGAGAGCCAGGTCGGCCAGACCTACTTCATCAACAAGACCGCCACCGACGAGCTGGGCATCGTCATCCCCGAAGACCTCCTGCCGTACGCGGAAGAGGTCGACATGGTCGGTAACTGAAACCTCACGGGCTCCCGGGCTGAGCCCCTTCGTCCTGAAGGGCCAGCCCGGGGTCCAGCCTGGCGCGGTCAAAGTGGCTGTACTCCCACCCGGGCCTGAGGGGCTCGTCCCTAAAGGACATCATCTCGCTGACGGTCACCAGCTGGAACCCCCTGCGGATGAGCTCCGGCACCACTGCCTCCATCGCCTCGCCCGTGGACGCCCAGATGTCGTGGCACAGGATGATGGCCCCGTCGCGCGCCTCCTTCAGGATGGTCTTTGCCGTCGCCCTGGCGCTGCGGGTCTTCCAGTCCAGCGAGTCCACGCCCCAGAGGATGACGGGCAGCCCCAGGTCCGCGAGCACCCGGCGCGACAGCCGGTCCGCCGCCCCGTAGGGCGGGCGCATCAGCCGCACCTGCTGCCCGGTGACCTCGAGGATTTTGTCCATTGTCCGCGTCATCTGCGAGCGGACCGCGGACTCGGAGATTTCCGTCAGGTTGGGGTGCGACCACGAGTGCGTGGCAAGCTCGTGCCCGCCCTCCGCGATTTTTGCCAGGACGTACTCGTTGCCCTCGATGTTCCTGCCCAGGATGAAGAACGTGGCCCTCGCGCCGTGCGCGTTGAGGGCGTTGAGCACCCGCAGGGACTCCGGCTGCGGGCCGTCGTCGAAGGTCAGGGCAAGCATCGGCTTGTCCGGGTCGATGCCGCGGGCGAGCGCCTGCCGGCGTGAAAGGTCCGGCGCGGGCGTGGGGGCGGGGGGCTCCGCGCCGGGCAGCGCGCCCTCAAAGGAAAGGAACTCCTTCATCATGTAGCCTTCCTTCCCGTCCGGCGTGCGCACCCTGCAGAACGTGTCGCCGTCGTACAGCACCGTAAGTCTGGTGCCGCTGGGGTAGCGCCCCAGGGATGGCGCGTCCTTTTCGGGCTTTGCGCGCAGGTGCAGCTGGCCCCCGTTGATGACGGCCGCGCAGGAGGCGGCATCCGCCTGCGGCGCGGGGGAGGTGAGCGTGAACTCCCGTTCGCCCAGCGCGAAGCGGGGGAGCAGCAGGACCGCGCAGATGAGGACCAGGCACGCTTTTTTCATGGAACCTCCGGATAGCCTGCCCATCATAGCGGGGCACGCGCGCGCCGTCAACGCGGGCGAACACCTGTACTTGCTTTGTACTGCACGCATATTCCCGGCTTTCGGAGAGATAGGTACCATATATTACATTGAGCATGGCGGCGGGAGAGCCATATGATGGTCATGTCAAAGGCGATGCGCGGGAACAGGTAGCATCCCAGCCACCTTCAAGAGAACTGCCGGGCGGTGCGAGGCAGCAAGGGGCAGGAGGGCGAGTACATCCCGCAAGCCGCAGGCCGAAAGACCAGTAAGCCGTGCCGGACGCCCACCGTTACAGGGGCAGGCAATGTCAGTTGCCGCTGAGCTGTCTTCGGACAGGAAATTGAGGTGGTACCGCGGGTCTCCCGCCCTCTGCAGGTTTTGCGGAGGGCGTTTTTGTCGGGAAGGACCAATTTTAAGGAGGAATTGTCATGAAGCAGTGGTTGCGCATCGTGTCCCTCGTCCTGGCGCTGGCCCTTGTCGCCCCGGCCGCTTTGGCGCAGGCGGACAAGCCGGTCATCGGGATCCTCCAGTTCGTGCAGCACGCCGCCCTGGACGCGGCGCGCGAGGGGTTCATCGCGGGCCTGGAGGCCGAGGGCTTCCGGGACGGCGAGAACGTCATCATCGTCTATGAGAACGGGCAGGCGTCCCAGGACATCAACGCCAGCATCGCAGACCGGTTCATCGCCGACGGGGTGGACCTGGTGCTCGCCATCGCGACGCCGTCCGTGCTGGCCGTCGCCGGCAAGACCGAGACCATCCCGATCCTGGGCACCGCCGTGACCGACTACGTCTCGGCCCGCCTGGTGCAGAGCAACGAGGCCCCCGGCTTCAACGTGTCCGGCACGACGGACATGAACCCCGTGGCCGACCAGATCGCGCTGGCCAAGCGCATGGTTCCGGACATGAAGACCCTGGGCCTGCTGTACACCTCCAGCGAGGTCAACTCCCAGACGCAGGCGGCCATGGCGAAGGAAGAGGCGGCCAAGCTGGGCCTGGAAGTGGTCGAGAGGACGATCAACAGCTCCGCGGACGTGCAGCAGGCGGCCATTGACATCCTGGGCCAAGTCGACGTACTCTACCTGCCCACGGACAACATCGTCGCCAGCGCCATCGCGCTGATTTCCGAGCAGGCGCTCGCGGCCGGGGTGCCGCTGGCGGTGGGCGAGGAGGGCATGGTGCGCGGCGGCGGCACCTTCACGCTGGGCATCAACTACTTCAACCTGGGCGAGCAGACCGGCCGCATGGCGGCACGGATCCTGCGCGGCGAGGCCAAGGTGGGCGAGATGCCCATCGAGAGCCAGACGGAATTCAACTACCTGGTCAACAAGACGTTCGCCGACGCCATCGGGCTGGAAATCCCGGAGGACCTGCTGGCGTTCGCCGAGGAAATCCAGTAACCCATCCTTAAGTAACTGATAACGCGCGCCGCCCCTCCCCGGCCTGTCCGGGGAGGGCGCGGCGCCGCTGGGGGAAGCATGGTACAGGTGCTGTGGGCGGCGGTTTCGCTGGGGCTGCTGTGGTCGGTCATGACCATCGGCGTGTACATCACATACCGCGTCCTGGACGTCGCGGACCTGACGGTGGAGGGCTCCATCACGCTGGGCGCCGCCGTCGCGGGGCACATGATCAGCCGGGGGCTGGACCCGCAGCTCTCGCTGCTCATCGCGTTCGGGGCGGGCTGCCTCGCGGGGCTGGCCACGGGCCTCCTGCACACCAAGCTGCGCATCCCCGTGCTGCTCTCGGGCATCCTCACGATGATCGCGCTTTACTCGGTCAACCTGCGCGTGCTGGGCAAGGCCAACGTGTCGATGCTGCGCATGGAGACCATCTACACCGGCGTGGGCAGGCTGATGGGCATCGACAAGACCGGCTCGGTCATGGCCGTGGGGCTGCTGGCGGCGTTCGGCATCGCCGGCATCCTCTACTGGTTCTTCGGCACCGAGCTGGGCAGCGCCATCCGCGCCACCGGCAACAACCAGGCCATGGTGCGCGCCCAGGGCATCAACACCGACGGCACCATCATCATCAGCCTCATGCTGGCCAACGGGCTGGTCGCCCTGTCCGGGAACCTCATCGCCCAGCAGCAGAACTACGCCGACGTCATGATGGGGACCGGCGCCATCGTCATCGGCCTGGCGAGCCTCATCATCGGCGAGGTGCTCTTCGGCAAGCGCAACTTCTTCGTCCGCCTCGTGTCCGTGGTGTTCGGGGCCATCACCTACCGCATCATCATCGCCCTGGTGCTGCGCCTGGGCATGCACGCGGACGACCTCAAGCTGTTCACGGCGCTGACCGTGGCCCTGGCGCTCGCGCTGCCGCGGTTCAAGGACCTGAGGGACACCGTGCGCGCATCCCTTCTCAGGAGGGCGTGAATATGCTGCGCGTGACGAACCTCACCAAGGTCTTCAACCCCGGGACCATCAACGAGAAGGTCGCCCTGGACGACGTGAGCCTCTACCTGGCGCCCGGGGATTTCGTGACCGTCATCGGCGGCAACGGCGCCGGCAAAAGCACGCTGCTCAACTGCGTGGCCGGGGTCTACCGCCAGGAGAAGGGCAGCATCGTGCTGGACGGCGTGACGCTGGACCGCATGCCGGAGTACAGGCGCGCGAAGTACCTGGGCCGGGTGTTCCAGGACCCGCTGATGGGCACCGCCGCGGACATGGAAATCCAGGAGAACCTCGCCCTCGCGCAGCGCCGCGGCACGCCGCGGGGCCTGGCCTGGGGCGTCACCGCCAAGGAGAAGGCGCGATACCGCGGGATG
>DATHTQ010000011.1:0-10098 GCA_035463055.1 Candidatus Limnocylindria bacterium | reverse complement strand
GCTCCGAGCGCAGCGAGAGCAGCAGCTCCTCCCCCGGCACCACCCAGTCGTCGCACGGGCAGGGCAGGGTGACGCCCGCGAGGGACAGCAGCACCTCCCCGTCCCGCACCGCCTCGGCGCGGGTGCGCAGGAGGTTGGTTTCCCCGATGAAGCTCGCCGCGAAGGCGGTGCGCGGCTGCTCGTACAGCGCGCGCGGCGTGTCCACCTGCACGAACCGGCCCCCGCGCATCAGCGCGACGCGGTCGGACATCGCCAGCGCCTCCTCCTGGTCGTGGGTGATGTAGATGAACGTGATGCCCAGCATCCGCTGCATGCGCTTGAGCTCCGCCTGCATCTGCCGGCGAAGCTGCAGGTCCAGCGCGCCCAGCGGCTCGTCCAGCAGCAGGATGCGCGGAGAGAGCACCAAGGCGCGCGCGATGGCCACGCGCTGGCGCTGCCCGCCGGAGAGCTGCCCAGGCATGCGCCTGCCGAAGCCCTCCAGCTGCACGAGCGCGAGCATCTCCTCCACGCGCCGCGCGACGGTGTCCCGCGCCTCCCCGCGCATGCGAAGGCCGTACCCGACGTTGCCCGCGACGCTCATGTGCGGGAACAGCGCGTAATTCTGGAACACCGTATTGACAGCGCGCCGCTCCGGCGCGAGGCGGGTGATGTCCTCGCCGTCCAGCAGCACGCGCCCGGCGCTGGGCGTCTCCAGCCCCGCGACGATGCGCAGCGTGGTCGTCTTGCCGCAGCCCGATGGGCCCAGCAGCGTGAGGAACTCGCCGGTATATACGTCCAGGTCCAGCCCGCTCAGGGCCTCCTGGGTGTCAAAGGTCTTGCGCAGCCCGCGCAGGGACAGGATGACGTCCCCGTCAGCCATTCAGGCGGCTTTTGTGCGCCTTCACCTCGCCCTGCAGGCGCCTGAGGTGCGCGTCCTCCTGGTGCGCGATGAACAGGAACGCCTTCCTGGCCTCGCCCTGGGCATTCTCCGCGAAGGCGCGGTAACGCCCGGCGGAGCGCTCCTCCTCGTCGGCGGCGTACATCAGCAGCGAGACCGCGGAGTCGAACGCGCCCTCGTGCACCGCGCCCTCCAGGCCCTCGCCGAACAGCGACGCCCCCGCCTCCTCCTCCAGCGCGCGGAGCCGCGCCGGGGGGACGGGGTTCTCCTGCTTCAGCAGGCGGTTGAAGATCTGCAGATGCTCCTTTTCCGCCTCCAGGAGCTCATGCAGCACGGGCTTGAGCTCCCCCAGGGCGAACACCAGCGACGCCTGCTCGTACAGGGCGATCGCGCGGCTCTCCATGCGCGTGGCGATGAGCAGCGACTCGTCCTGGCTGAACCGGTTCTGCATATCCATGCGTCCTCCCATAAAAGCCCCGCGGGTCCGCGCCGGGGCGCGGCGTCCTGCGCGGGGCAGTGTATCGAATATGCGCTATGCCCGGCGCCGCGTGGACGGCGGCAGCGGGGGCGCGCCGGGGGCGTCCCCGTCGAACCCCAGCGTGCGCGAGACCACGTACAGCGGCCGCCCCTTCACCTCGTCGTACACCCGGGCGAGGTACGCGCCCAGGACGCCCAGGGACGCCAGCACGCTGCCGAACCCCAGGCACAGCAGCACAGGCGTGCCCAGCCCCAGCGTCCCCCTGCCGGCGATGAGGGATACCAGCAGGACGAGCAGCAGCACGCCGCCCGCGGCCAGCCAGAGCAGCCCCAGCCACAGGGGCCAGAGCAGCGGCTTCTCGGAGAAGCTCAGCACCCCGTGGGACGCCAGGCGCAGCATCTTGCGAAGGGGGTAGTGCGTCTCCCCGGCGAAGCGCTTGTCCCGGTCGTACACCAGCGGCTTCTGCTCGAACCCCGCCCAGGCGAACATCCCCCGCAGGAAGCGGGCGTGCTCCGGCATCGCGTTGACCACATCCACGACCTCGCGCGCGGCGAGCCGGAAATCCCCCGTGTCCTCCGGGATGGCGTTGCCGGCCAGGTATCGCAGCAGCCGGTAATAGGCCTTCGCGGTCCATTTCTTGAACGCGGTCTCGCCCTCGCGGGCCCTGCGCTTGCCGTAGACGACCTGCGCGCCTTCCTTCCACATCCGGGCCATCTCGGGGATGACCTCCGGCGGGTCCTGCAGGTCCGCGTCGATGATGACGACCGCCTGCCCGGACGCGTAGCGCAGCCCCGCCGACACCGCGGCCTGGTGGCCCGCGTTGCGCGCGAAATGGACGACCCGGACCGCCGGGTCGCCCGCGGCCAGTTCGTCCAGCATCTCCGGGGTCTTGTCCCGGCTGCCGTCGTTGACGTAGACGATCTCGTACGGCTCGCCCATGCCGCGCATGACCAGGCTCAGGCGCCGGTGCGTCTCCAGGATGCAGTCCTGCTCGTTGTAGCAGGGCACGACGACGGAATACACGGTCTGGCTGGCCATATTACAGCATCTTGATCAGCATGTTGCGCTGCGGGTCGAGTTCCAGGGCCAGCACCTTCTCCTTCTCCAGGGCCTTGAGCAGGTCGGAGAAGCGCTTGAAGCCGACGTTCTTTTCCTGGAAGTCGGGGTACAGGCTCTGGATGTCCGCCTTGAGGATGCTCGGGTTGATGCGCTCGAACCCGTCGTCCTTGTAGTGACGCAGCTGCTCGCGGAACGCCTCAATCCAGTTCTCGGGCGTGAGCTGGGCGGAGGGCTTGCTGTCCGCGGTCTGCTCCTCGCTGAGCAGCGAGACCATGACGTTGTAGTTGTCGCTCCAGACCTTGATGACCCCGTACTGCTGGGAAAGCCGGGTCAGCAGCTTGTAGAACGTGCTCGCGCCGTAGTTGCGCTCGTTGAAGTCCGGGCGCAGGCGCAGCAGGATGCCCTTGAGCTCGCTGGCGAAGACCTCGTCGTTGTTGTGGTCGTCCAGGATGCTCGTGATCTGCTTGAGCAGCTCCATCTCGTCGCCGCTGCCGTTGTCCACGGCGGTCCCGGCCTTCTTGATGACCTTCTTGGGCGCGCGGCGCACGGCGACGGACTCCAGGAACTGGAACTCGTTGCAGGCGTTGATGAAGATCGAGCTGGCGACTTCAGAGCGCGAGATGCCAAGCACGAACTTGCCCATGCTCTTGAGCTTGCCGACCAGCGGGGTGTAGTCGCTGTCGCCGGAGACGATGCAGAAGCTGTCGATGAGGGGGTTGGTGTAGGCGATCTCCATCGCGTCCAGCACCAGCAGGATGTCGGCGTTGTTCTTCTGCGCGACGCCGTAGCGCAGCGAGGGGACGACGGTGAAGGTGTTGGAGAGCAGCAGCTCCTTGAGCCCGCTGAACTTCTCGGTGTACCCGTACACCTTGCCCATCAGGATATCGCCCCTGATCTTGACTTTTTCCAGGATATTGTTCAGGGTCTCCGCCTTGCCCCCGGAGTTCTCCAGGTCGACGAAGACCGCGAAGCGTGAGGTACTCACATGGCGGCTCCTTCCGATTCGTAAGCGGCCTTGTGACGCCCAAGGCCGCATGGAGTATAGCATATCGCCGCCGGCAAGGGAAGAAAGCGGCGCGGTGCGGCGTTGGATGGCCGTGGGAGGCCAGCGCGGTGACACGAGCCCGCGTTTCATTGACAGGGAAACACAACTGTAATAGTATCGTAACATCGTTTCAACGAGCGGAGGAGGCGTACTCCATGAACCATGCCCCCGGGCTTTCCACCAGGCGCCTTGGCGCGCTGCTGCTGGCGCTCCTGCTGACCGTCATCCCGGGGATGGGCCTGGCCCGCGCGGCGGGTGCGCCCGTCACCGTGGCCGTGGACGCCTCCTTCGCGGACGGGACGTCGCAGACCTACGAAGCCGTGCCCGTGGCCTACCCCGGGTATGAGGACGCCTTCTGGCTCTACCTGCCCCCGCAGGCGCGCAGCGCCCAGCAGGCGGTCCTCCGCGTGGAGGACCACCTGGGCGAGTACCCCGGCGGATTCGTCTACCAGGACGGGACGCCGGTCACGGGTTCCCCCGTCGCCCCGCTGCTGTCTACGGACGCCGGGGACCGCCCGGCGGGCGAAGGGACGCTGTTCTACGGCCTGAGCCTGGACCGCACGGAAGCCCTGGCCGGGTTCCGCTTGTACGTAAGCCTCAGCGCGCCCGCCCCGCTGCCCCCGCAGGAGCAGGTCCAGCCCGCCATGGTCACCGTCGAGTACGTGGACGAGGCGGGCGTTCCCGTGGCGTCCCCCACCGAGGAGTGGCTCGACCCCGGCACCAGCCAGGTGCGCGCGCGGCCGGAAAACCTGCCGCAGGGGTACGAGCTCATCGGCCCCAACGTCCAGACCGTCACCGTGGACCAGAGCGGCGCGACCCCGTCCGTCGTCACGTTCCGCTACCGCGCACCGCAGCCCACCCCGGCCCCGACCGAGGAGCCCGTGCAGAGCGCCCAGGTGTCGGTGCAGTATGTAGACGAGAGCGGGAACCATATAGCCCCGCCCTCCTGGCAGACGCTGGAGGCGGGCGCGCACGACATATACGCGCAGCCGGAAAACCTGCCTTCCGGATACGAGCTCATCGGCCCGGGCGTGCAGACCGTCGTCGTGGACCGCGGCGGCGCAAACCCCCCGGTCGTCACGTTCCGGTACCGCGCGCCGCAGCCCACCCAGGCCCCCACGCAAGCCCCGACGCAGGCGCCCACCCAGTCCCCGACCCAGGTCCCCACCCAGGAGCCCGTCGCCCCCGCCGACATCCGGGTGCTGTACGTGGACGAGGCCATGAACCCCGTCGCCACTTCGCAGATCCTGACGCTCCCGGCGGGGGTCAACGAGGTGCGGCCCACGCCCGTGGACCTGCTGCCCGGGTATGTGCTGCTCCAGCCGCAGTCGCAGGCCGTCACGGTGGACCGCGGCGGCGCCAGCCCGTCGCAGGTCACGTTCGTCTACCGCCTGGAGGCCCCGCAGTCCCGGCCGGTGGATGTCACCCTCTCCTACGTGGACACCCAGGGCAACCGGGTCGCGGCGGACACCGTGTTCAAGGCGTACGACGGGCAGAACCCCGTCAGCCCGGCGCCCCTGGACCTCCTGCCCGGCTACACGCTGCTGCCGGGCGAGGAAATCAAGTACGTCAGCGTCCGGGACAACGCGGCCACCCCGCGGTCCCTGACCTTCGTCTACACCGTCGCCCAGGCCGCCACCCAGACGCCGCCGCCCGCGCCCAAGGTCGCGCTGGTCAGCGTGCTGTACCGCAGCGAGCGGGGCGACCTGCTCTTCAGCGAGACGGTGCCCGCCCGCCAGGGCGCGGAAACCGTCATCCGCCCCGACATGACGCGCGTGAACGTTGCGGTGTTCGCGCTGGTCGGCCCCGCCAGCGTGACGGTCACCGTGGACGACCAGGGCAAGCCCAGCGCCGCCGAGGTGACGTTCACGTTCCGGGACGTCACGGTGCGCGTGGCGCAGGTCCGCATCCGCTACAGGGACGAGGCGGGCCAGACGCTGTCCCCGGACCAGACGGTCGAGGTGGCCACCGGCTCCACGCTCATCAGCGCGAGCCCCTCCGCCCTGCCGCAGGGGTACCAGCTCGCCAGCGCGAACCCGGTCAACGTCACGCTGACGGACAGCGGCGTGCTCAGCCACCAGGAGGTGGTGTTCACCTACCGCAGCGCGTCGGCCACCCCCGCGCCCGCGACCCCCGCGCCCGAGCCCACCGTCCTCCCCTTCGACGTGACGACCATGGACCGCTACGGCTACCCCACCGGGGACGCCATCAACTTCCGTTCCGGCCCCAACGCGTCGGATCCCTCCAACATCCTCTCGCAGCTCAACCGCCAGACCCTCATCCACGTGCTGGGCACCATCCGCAACCAGCAGGGTGAGACCTGGTACCTCGCCGAGGCGCAGGGGCGCGAAGGCTTCCTCAAGGAGACCGTCGTGCGGCTGATGACCTACGACGAGACGGCGGCCTACTTCGGGTGGACGCCCACCCCGTCGCCCCTCCCCACGCCGCCGGAGGACCAGCCGCTGGACGGCCAGCCCATCGACCGCTGGGCCGAGGTGACCGACCCCAAGGGCGTCAACTTCCGCGCGCAGCCCTCCACCAACTCGACGAAGATCTCCGCGCTGGAGCGCGGCGAGCGCCTGTGGGTCTACTCCCAGCAGACCGTGAACGGCGCGGTCTGGTACAGCGCGATGGCCAACGGCAAGAAGGGCTTCGTGCGCTCGGACTTCATGCGGCTGCTGAGCAGCGAGGAGAGCCAGCGCTACCAGGCCCAGCTGGCCTCCCCGATGCCCACCGCCGTCCCCAGCGCATCGACCCCGCCGCCCCCCACCCAGCCCTCCCAGACCGTGACACCCACCGCCGCGCCCCTCACCCCCACGCCGCCCCCGTCCAGCTACCACGGCTACGCGCTGACCACGCGCCAGGCGGCGCTGCGCACCGGCGCCAGCCAGGTGGACGAGCCGGTGCTGGCCATCCTCGAGGTCAACACCCTCGTCTACGTCTGGGGCCAGACGTTCATCGGCCAGGAGGGCTGGAGCAACGCCGAGGTCATGGCGACCAGCGCCTACGGCTACCTGCCCAACGCCTCGCTGCGCTACGTGGACGACCAGGAGGCCGCGGCCTACCTCGCGATGCTGCGGCCCCAGGCCACCCAGACGCCCGCGCCCACGCAGCTCCCGGCCCAGCGGACCGGCTATGCCATTACGCTTGGCGAGAACGTGCCGCTGCGCGCGTTCGCGGACACCAACGCCCAGATCATGTCCCTGCTGCCGGACAGCTCCGTCGCCGCGGTCCGCGGCCAGGAGTACACCGCGGGCACCGCGTGGCACCTCATCCAGTATGCGGACATGTACGGCTTCGTGCGCGCCGACCAGATGCGCCTGCTCAGCGCGGCGGAGGAAGCCGCCTACCTGCAGAGCCTGCGCACCCCGACGCCCGCGCCCGCGGCCACGCTGCCGCCCGTCACGCTCAACAGCCCGTCCAGCTACGGCTACGTCAACACCGACCGCGTGCGCCTGCGCAGCGGCCCCTCGACGACCAGCCAGGAGCTCAAGCTCATGGGCAAGCACGCCTTCGCTCTGGTCTACGGCTCCGTCCAGCAGAACGACGGCACCTGGTACCGCATCAGCCAGGGCGGCTCCGTGGGCTACGTCAGCGGCAACTACTTCACCGTGCTGCCCATGGGCGAGCTCGCCTCCTACCTGCAGAGCCCCGAATACCTCAGCGCCAACAGCGACAACATCCCGGTCACCGGGGGCTACCAGCAGCCCACGCGCATCACCCCGGTCGAGGACTTCAACACGACCGTCTGGCAGAACCCGACGCTGGTCAACGCCTCCTATGAGCCGTTCAACCCGCTGGGCACCCCCACGCCGCCGGTCGAGGCCATCTTCACCCCCACGCCCTCCCCCAGCCCCGCGCCGCTGCTGGCCTCCCCCACCGTCGAGGGCTTCGCGGACCCGCCCCGCACCCAGGAATCCTCGTTCCCCACGGGCCTGCTGGCCGTGGGCCTGGCGGCGCTGCTGGGCGGCGGCGGGTATTACGCCTACTACCTCTACAACCAGAACCAGAAGCGCGCGGCCGAGCGCGCAGCCCAGCGCAGGGCCCACACCACGGGCGGCGCGGGCGCGCCCCAGGCCCGCCCGGCCCAGCCCTCCGCCTCCCCGTACGCGCCCCCGCGCACCACGCCCGGCCAGGGCCCCGCGCCGCAGTACCGCCCCGGCATGACGCCGCCCGCCCCGGGCCAGGCGCCACAGGGCACGGCCCAGTACCGCCCCGGCGGCCTCACGCCCCCGGCGCAGGGGCAGGCCCCGCAGGGCACGGCACAGTACCGCCCCGGCGCCATGACGCCCCCGCCGAACGGCAAGCCGCCGAACGGCACGGCGCAGTACCGCCCCGGCGGACTCACGCCGCCCACCCAGGGCCAGCCGCCGCAGGGCACCGCGCAGTTCCGCCCCGGGCCAACGCCGCCCGCACAGGGCCAGCCGCCGCAAGGCACGGCGCAGTTCCGCCCCGGGCCGATTCCCCCGGCGCAGGGCCAGCCGCCGCAGGGCACGATGCAGTTCCGGCCCGCGCCCCCGACGCCCCCCGCGCAGGGACAGGCCCCGCAACCCCGCCCGGCAGGGTCGCCGGAAACCCCTTCCAAACCCGCCGCCGACAACGGCACTGCCAGTGAGATGCGCAAGCGCCGCAGCGACCGCTACGGCAACGCCTGACCGCAAGTGTTCCTATCTGCTGGCCTGCCTTGCACGGGGCAGGCCAGTTTCTTATAATGAGGCGGCATTCATCCGCGGCGCAGGACTTCGCAAGCCGCGCAAGAAAAGGGGACCGCGGCGCGTTATATGCTTGAGGACAGCCGGAACCCCGGGGAGCAGGCGCTCAGCGACGAAGAGGTGGAGGCCCTCTACCTGCGGTTCGGCACCGACGTGCTGCGGGTGAGCTATTTCTACCTGGGCAACCGCGAGCAGGCCGAGGACGTGACCCAGGACGTCTTCGTCCGCCTCATGGAGAACCGCCCCGTCCTCACGCCGGGCAGCGAGAAGGCATGGCTGCTCAAGGTCGCGCTCAACCGCTGCCGGGACCTGTGGCGCTCGTCATGGGTCAAGCGCGTGCTGCTGGGCAGCGACAAGCTCGAGCTCATCCCCGCGCCGGACGAGTTCGAGGGGAAGCTCGAGAAAGAGGCGCTGATGCAGGCGGTGAACGCGCTCCCCGCGCCCGAGCGGGAGGTGTTCCTCCTGTTCTATTACCAGGGCTTCAGCACCCAGGAGACCGCGCAGGTCCTGGGCGTCGCGGAAGGCACCGTGTCCAGCCGCCTGTCGCGCGGGCGGGTCAGGCTCAGGAATCAGCTTGGAGGCGAGGAACCATGACGCAACCGGAACGCCTGAAGCAGGCGGCGGAGGATACGCTGGGCGGGCTGGTCGCCGGTCCGGCGCTGCTCAACCGCGCCCGCATGAAGGCCGCGGGGAAGGGGACCCCCCAGCCGCGCCCGCGCCTGGCGGCGGTGCGCGCAGTCGCGCTGGCGATGGCGCTGGTGCTCGTCGCGGGCGTCACGGCGCTGACCCTGCCCGGCCTCATCGGCGGGGGGGTGCCGCTGGTGCGCACGATGCCCGCGGGCGACGCCGGGCCCGCCGCGTTCCGCTCCACGGCGCGCGACGTGCCCCGCGGCAGCCTCATCCTGTCCACGGACCCCATCCCGCCCTACCAGGGCGTCTGGGCGGCCGGGGACGGCGCCAACTTCCCGCTCATCCGGCATGACGGACGTTATTACCGCATGTTGACCCACCCGCAGGACGCGTCCGCGCTGCTGGGCGAGCGGGTCGGCGAGGTCGCCGTGTTCACGCGCGAGCCCGCGCTGGACGCCGGCGGCGCCACGCTGAGCAACGCCGTCCCGCAGGGCACCGCGGTATACCGCGCGCAGGGGCTGGGCCGCGCCGCGCTGGCCGCGCAGGTGGGCGCCGAGGTGCGGCTGTTCCAGCGCGTATCCTTCGCGGGCACCGCGCTGGCCGGGAACGAGACGCTGGAGGACACGCTGCCCAGGGGCGCGTCCGCGCTGCAGCTCTCCGGCGTGGGCACGGTGAACGACCCCGGCGAGGCCGCCCGCCTCATGGACCTGCTCTACGCCACCGCGGTGTACACCGGCAGCGCGGGGAGGGAGACCGGCCAGGCCCTGCTCGTCCAGTACCCCAGCGGCGCGGTGCTCCAGCTCGCGGTGTCCGGGGACAGCCTCAGCGCCGCCGGCACCTGGTCCGGCCCGGAGTTTTTGGAGGCCCTGCGCGCGGCGGCGCAATAGGCTTCGCACAAAGCGGCAGCGCAAAAACGGGAAGGCACGTCGCCTTCCCGTTTTGCCATATGGGCCGCGTCAGGCCTTCCCGAAGAACGCGCTTCCGTCCTCGCGGCGCAGCACGCCGTTCAAGTCGAAGTGCAGGGGCGTCGGCCGGGTCTGCATGTACTTGAGGATCTCGTCCATGCGCACGGTCTCCTGGAACGTCAGCATCGTGAACGACTCGCCGTGCTTGCGCGCGCGGCCCGTGCGGCCGATGCGGTGCAGGTAGTACTCGTTCTCGTTGGGCAGGTCGTAGTTGACGACCGCCTCGACGTCGTCCACGTCGATGCCGCGCGCCGCGACGTCGGTGGCGACCAGGATGGGGAACTTGCCGCGCTTGAAGTCGGTCATGATGCGGGTGCGCTGGGACTGGCGGA
>DATHTQ010000010.1:0-16306 GCA_035463055.1 Candidatus Limnocylindria bacterium | reverse complement strand
CCATCGTGTTCTTCCTGCTGTCCCAGTCCGCGGTGCTGGAGACGATGTCCCACTCGGGCATCAAGTGAGGGCACGGGCATGAACAAGCGCGCCTGCGCCCTGCTGCTGCTCCTCGCGCTCTCGGCGCTGCCCATGGGCGCGCTGGCCGGGGAGGCGTGGGTGAGCTTCACCTCCAACGCCTGGGGCGAGCCGGTGCCCGCGCCCGCGGGGTACCGCGTCAAGGGCGTGTACGGCGGCGAGGACATGGGCGCGGGCAGGCTCAGCAAGCCCCAGGACCTGTTCTTCGACGCGGCGCGGGGCGAGATGTGGGTCGCCGACACCGGCAACAAGCGCCTGGTCGTGCTGGACGAGGACCTGCGGTTCCTCAGGGAATACGCCTCCGCGGGCGACACCCCGTTCTCCACCCCAACCGGCGTGTTCGTGGACGCCGCGGGGGACGTGTACGCAGCCGACGAGGGCGCGGGCGCCGTGCTGCGCATGGACCGGGAGGGAGCGCTGGTGCGGGCGTACACCCGGCCCGTCAGCGACCTGTACGAGGACACCACGCCCTACCGACCCCAGAAGGTGGCGGTGGACAGCGCCGGGCGCGTGTACGTCCTCTCCGCCGGGGTCTACCAGGGGCTGCTGTCGTTCTACGGGGACGGCGCCTTCCTCAACTACTACGGCGCCAGCCACGTGGACGTGACCGCGAAGGTGCTGCTGCAGAAGCTGTGGCGCGCCGTGATGACCGGCGCGCAGCGCGACGCCATGGAATCGTTCGTGCCCATCGAGTACGCCAACGTCGCCATGGACGAGGAGGACATGATGTACGCGGTCGTCGCGGTGTCGGAGACCGCGGGCGCCGGGTCCCTGGTCAAGCTCAACCCGATGGGCATCAACATCCTGCCGCCCATCATGTTCTCCAGCCGCGTCGCGCTGGCCGACGCGCTGCCGGAGATGAACAGCCTGTACACCGCGCTGGACAAGACCAGCCGCCGGGTCATCCAGTTCGGCGCGGACACGCGCGGGGCGGTGCTCAACTTCGGCGGCTTCGGGGACCAGGACGGCCTGTTCCGGGCGCCCGTCGCGCTGGAGCGCATGGGCGAGGACATCCTCGTGCTGGACAGCGAGACCGGCGCCGTCACCGTGTTCGGGCTGACCGCGTTCGGGCGGGCCATCCACACCGCCAGCGAGCTGTACGGACAGGGGCTGTACCGCGAGTCGGTGGCGCCGTGGAAGGAAGTCCTGCGGCTGGACAACAACTATGCCGCGGCGCACCGGGGCCTGGGCAAGGCGTACTACCAGATGGAGGACTACGCCGCCGCGATGGAGGCCTTCCGCCTCGCCAACGACAAGGAGGGCTATTCCGACGCCTACCGGGAGCACGCGCTGCTGCGCGTGCGCGCCAACATGGCGTGGATCCTGGCCGGCGCGGCCGCGCTGTTCGTCCTCTTCAAGGTGTTCCGCGGGAAGCGCAGGCCCGCCCCCCCGGAGGAGCGCGCGCGGCGCAGGCTGGCCCCCATGCGGATGCCGCTGACCCTGATGCTGCACCCCTACGACGGCTTCGACGAGGTCAAGGCCTCCGGCGCGGGCAGCGTGCGCGTGGGCGTTGGCATCGTCGGGCTGCTGTTCCTCACGTCGGTGCTCAGCTTCGTGGGCACGGGGTTCATCTTCAACCACAACCGGCTCGAGCGGCTCAACGTGTTCCTCCTGCTGGGGGTGACCGCGGGCAGCTTCCTGCTGGTATACGCGGCGAACCTCGCGGTCTGCTCGCTGATGCACGACTGCGAGGGCAAGGCGGGCGAGCTGTTCATCGTGCTCTCCCACGCGCTGCTGCCGGCCATCCTGGCACAGCTGGCCATCGTCGTCGCGTCCAACTTCGTGACGCTGCAGATGCAGGTGTTCCTGCGGATGCTGCTCGCTGTGGGCGTGGGGTGGTCCCTGGTCCTGCTGTTCATGGGCACCTTCCAGGTCAACCGCCTCAGCGTCAGGCAGGCGCTGCTCAACCTGGCGCTCACGGTGGCGGTGGTTCTCATCATCGCGGTGCTGCTCGTGCTGCTGTACAGCCTCTACCAGCAGATCAGCGTGTTCTTCGTGACGATGTACAACGAAATCATGTTCAGGGTGTAGCTTTGATGAAACGATTCGCGTCCGCGCTGCTGGCCCTATCCCTGCTGCTTCCGGGCATCGCGGGGGGGTCCGCCGCGCCGGAGGGGTTCGAGGAGGCGCTGCGCGGCGGCGGGCTGGCGCTGTACGCGGACTTCGCGACCGGGAACGTCGCCCTGGAGGGCCCGGGCGGCGCGCTGTGGCGCAGCAACCCCGAGGGGCAGGACGCCCGCGCGCGCGGCGTGCACCGCTTCACCCTGCAGAGCCAGATCGCCGTGACCTACCAGAACGAGCGCGGGACGTCGCTGTCGCTGACCTCCGCCGCCGACAGTGTGAACGCCGGGGGCCTGCGCATGCAGGCGCAGGGGGACGAGCTGCTCGCGGAGTACGACTTCCCCAAGGCCCGCATCCGCGTGCGGGTGTACTACTCCCTGGGCCCGGGCTTCCTGCGCGTGCGGGTCCCGGTGGAGGGCATCGAGCCGTACGCGCTGGAGGACGGCAGCCGCAACCTGAACGCCGTGACCGCGGTGGACGTGCTGCCGCTCATGGGCGCGGGCGGGGAGGACGACCGGGGCTGGCTGCTGGTGCCCGACGGGTCCGGGGCGCTGATCCGGTTCAACAACAGGGTCACCTCGATGGTGGAGTACAGCGCTTCCGTTTACGGCAAGGACCATGGCGTCGAGGGGCAGCTGGGCCTGTCCGACGCGCTGGCCCTGCAGGCGCGCACGCGGGAGGAGACCGTGCGGCTGCCGGTGTTCGGGGTGTTCCATGAGCGCAACGGCGGCGAGGCGCTGCTGGGCGTGGTGACCCGCAACGACGCCAAGGCATCCGTCCTGGCGCGCGTCTCCAACCTGACGAGCTGGAACTACGCATGGTCGCGCTTCCGCGTGCGCAACGCCGGCTCGATGATGATGAACAGCAAGGAGTTCGGCGCCTCGGTCATCGGCGTATCCGAGCGCGACGGGCTCACCCGCGGGGACTACGAGGTACGCTACTACCCCCTCTCGGGCGGCGACGCCACCCTCGCCGGCATGGCGGCGGCCTACCGCGGCTACCTGCGGGAGGAGATGGGCCTTGAGAACAGGGTCCGTGAGGGCGAATACCCGCTCTACCTGGAGCTCTACGGCCAGGTGAAGAAGCCCGCGCAGCTGCTGGGCATCCCCTACACCAAGGCGGTCACGCTGACCACGCTGGACGACGCGCGGGAAATCACGGACACCCTCGGCGTCCCCCAGGCCGTCGTGCGCTGGGAGGGGTGGATGCCCGACTCCTCCTTCGAGTTCATCCCGCAGGACGCCAGGCCCGCCGGGGCGCTGGGCACGGCGCAGGCCATGGCCGCGATGGACGCGGACCTGCGCGCGCGCGGCGGGGCGCTGTTCCCCTCGGCCGACCTGCTCAACGTTTACCGGGGCGGCCGGGGGTTCTGGCCCATCCGCGACGCGGTGCTGTCACCGGTCAACGCGCCGCAGCTGCAGTTCAAGCCCTCCTACGCGTCCCGCGCGGCGGACACCGCCGTGCCGCCGTGGTACCTGCTCTCCCCCGCGCGCTACGCCAACTTCTTCGGCAGGTTCTTCGCGTCCTGGCGGACGCTGGGGGTGGAGGGCCTGTCGCTGCGCGCCCTGGCAGACATCTGCACCTCGGACAACCGCTCCGGCGGCACCGGGCGCGGCGAGGTGCCCGGCATCGTGCGGGGCGTGCTGCAGGCATTGGGCGCGGAGGCGATGCTGGACGGCGGCAACGCCTACGCCGCGGCGCTGGCGCGCCACCTGCTGGACACCCCCGCGGGCTCCAGCGGCTACACGCTGTGCGACGAGGCGGTCCCCTTCTACCAGATGGTGTTCCATGGGTTTATCCCCTACGGCATCGGGCAGGCCAACCACGCCGCGGACACCCGCGCCTTCCTGCTGCGCTGCCTGGAGTACGGGGCGAGCCCGCAGTTCATGCTGGTGGGGGGGAACGCGTGGGAGCTCGCCGACAGCCGGCTGGCCTTCCTGTTCAGCCCCGACTGGCGCGCGTGGGAAGAAGAAATCCGGGAGGGGTACGCAATGCTGTCCTCCGTGCTGGGCGCGGTCGCCCACCTGCCCATCACGGGCCACAGGAACCTGGAGGGCGGCGGGGCGGTGACCGTCTACGGCGGGAGGACCGCGGTGTACGTCAACTATTCGCAGGAGGACCTGGCCCTGGACGGCTTCACGGTCCCGGCGATGGGATACCTGGTGCGGGAGGCGGCGGATGGCGAGTAAGCGCGGCGCGAGGCTGCTCAAGCGGCGCAAGGCGCGCTGGGGATGGCTGTTCATCCTGCCCTGGGCGCTGGGGTTCCTGCTGTTCTTCGCGCGCCCGGCGGTCGAGTCGCTGTGGTTCTCCCTCAACTCGCTCAAGATGACCGCCTCGGGCTTCCAGACCACGTGGGTGGGCCTGGACAACTACGCGTTCATGCTGCTGCGGGACGCGAAGTTCGTGCCCCTGCTCACGGAGGAGCTGGTCGAGATGGCCTACCGCGTGCCGCTGGTCGTCATCCTCAGCCTGTTCGTGGCGGTGCTGCTCAACCAGCGGTTCCGGGGAAGGGCGTTCTTCCGCAGCGTGTTCTTCCTGCCGGTCATCATCACCTCCGGCGTCGTCTACGTGCTGCTGCAGGGCGTCATCAACGCCAACACGCTGGCCGGCACGCAGAACGCCTACATCTTCCAGAGCCGCGGCCTCGCCGACGTGCTCGTGGCCTCCGGCATGCCGGCTGGCATCGTCGGCGCGGTCAGCGCCGTCGTGGTGCGCGTGTTCTCCATCCTCATGGAGTGCGGGGTGCAGATCCTCCTGTTCCTCTCGGGCCTGCAGAAGATCCCGGACTCCATGTACGAGGCCAGCGCCATGGAAGGGGCCAGCGCGTGGGACAACTTCTGGCGCATCACGCTGCCGCTCTCGCTGCCCATCATGCTGCTCAACGTCATCTACACCATCATCGACTCGTTCATGGCCTACGGCACGGAGAGCGCGGGCAACCGGGTCATGGCGGCCATCTACGCGACCGGCTTCGGCAGCCAGTTCCAGTTCGGCATGGCGGCGAGCATGAGCTGGCTGTACATGGCGATGATAGCAGCCGTGCTGGCGCTGGCGTTCACGGTCATGGGGCGCGCGGTCCGGCGCATGGGGGTGTAGGATGGCGAGGGCATGGCTTGCGTCCAGGAAAGTGCCCGCGGCGGCCAGGCAGGCGCGCGCGGGGTCGTTCACGCGCCGCACGGTGGGGCGTCTGTTCCGGCTTGGCCGGTTCCTGCTGCTCGCCGCGCTGTCCTTCGTGCTGGTGTACCCGCTGCTGTACATGCTGTCCAACGCCTTCAAGCCGTTCCTGCAGACCTACGACCCCGCGGTCATCTGGCTCCCCAAGTCCCTGACGCTGGAAAACGTGCGCGACGCGCTCGCCATCCTCGACTTCGGCACCGCCGCGCAGAATACCCTGCTCACCGCGGTGGTCACGAGCTTCATCCAGGTCATGGCCTGCATGCTCGTGGGGTACGGCTTCGCGAGGTTCGACTTCCGGTTCAAGAAGGCGGCGTTCATGCTCGTCGTGCTGACGATGATCGTGCCGCAGCAGACCGTCTCCACCTCGCTGTACACGACCTACCGCTATTTCGACCCCTTCGGGCTCATGGGCCTGGCGAGCGCTTTGACCGGCGGCGCCGTGCCCGACCACCTCAACCTCATCGACAGGCCCTGGCTGTTCTGGCTGCCTGCCATGCTGGGCATGGGCCTGCGCAGCGGCATCTACATCTTCGTCTACCGGCAGTTCTTCCATTCGATGCCGTCGGAGCTGGAGGAGGCGGCGGAGATCGACGGCGCGAGCCCCCTGGGCACGTTCTTCCACGTCATGCTGCCCAACGCGGGCACGGTCATCCTGACGGTGCTGCTGTTCGCGCTGGTGTGGAACTGGAACGACTACTACACCCCGGCGATGTTCATGAAGAACCACCTCACCCTCGCCACCGCGCTGTCGAGCTTCCAGAGCAACCTGCAGAACCTTTCGGTCATCGGCGGCAACTATACCGACGCCGCGCTGGTCGCCACCCGGATGCAGGCCGCGGGCCTGCTGGTCATCGCGCCCCTGCTCATCCTCTACGCGTTCACCCAGCGGTTCTTCATCCAGTCGGTCGAGCGCACGGGCCTCACCGGCATGTGAGCGCCGGGCGTTGTTGCCCGGCGGCCGCGGGGAGGATATAATGGGACCAAGGCAGCCAAAAACGACATATGGAGGAGCGTATCCGATGAAACGATTCCTGTCCCTGGTGCTGGCCCTGGCGTTCCTGGCGGCGATGCTTCCCGCCATGGCGGAGCCCGTGCTCGACCCGGAGGGCAACCTGCCGGAGACCCTGGCGAACCCCAACCTCACCATCGTGTTCTGGATGAGCTGGAACGGCTACCGCAACATGAAGGCCAACAACCCGACGGTGTTCGAGGCGACGATGGAGGCCAAGGAGCGCTTCGAGAAGAAATACGGCGGCAAGGTCGACATCATCGGCGTCAACTGGAACGACCAGCTGCAGAAGACCATCGACATGCAGCAGGCCGGCGACGCCCCGGACCTGGTGCTGATGTTCGAGTCCGTGTTCCACAACGCGGTGCTCCAGGGCATCATCCAGAACCTGGACGCGTACGTGGACGACACCGACTACGGCTACTGGAACATCGCCAAGGACCACTACATGTGGAAGAACAGCCACTACGCGGTGCCCATCAAGCCGTACTTCAAGCACATCACGTTCAACCGCACGATGTTCGAGTATGAAGGCCTGGAGGCCCCGGACGAACTGTACGCCCGCGGGGCATGGAACTTCGACGCGTTCCTGGAGGCCGGGCGCGCGCTGACCTACGACACCAACGGCGACGGCGAGATCGACCAGTACGGCTTCTCCGGCTACGGCGACACGATGAGCCACCTGCTCATCACCAACGGCGGCGGCCTGCTCAACATCGACCAGGCGAACGGCCGGGTGACCAGCGCGCTCAAGGACCCGCAGACGCTGGAGGCCATCGAGTACATGACCAGGATGCAGTCCGCCACGGACGGCATGTGGCTGACCGAGGAAAGCGAGATGTTCGGCTACTTCGACAACAACGCGCTGGGCATGATCGTGGGCAAGGAGATCCAGGACGCCCGGATGCTGCCGTTCGAGGTCGGCCTCGTGCCCTACCCGTACGGCCCGTCCGGCAACCCCAACGACGTGTACGTGTACAGCCAGGCCCTGGCCGTGCCCACGGGCGCGGACAACCCCGAGGCCGCGGTCGCCTACATCCGGATGGTCAACGAGGTGCAGAAGGCCTACGGCGACGCCAAGGAGCGCGAGCGCTACGGCAAGGCCCCCGACGGCGTGACCGACATGTACGACCTCATCTACGAGAACCACAAGCTCATCACCCGCTACGACCAGGGATTGGCCGACGTCTGGGCGGTCATGGCCACCATCGAGAACTACATGGGCGAGGGCGTCCCCGCCTCCACCATCGCCGAGCGCGTGGACCCGCTGATCAACGCGGAGATCGAAAAAGCGTTTTCCAAACAATGACCTTATGATGCCAGGCGAAGGGGAGGGCGGTGCGCCCTCCCCTTCGCGGAGGAACAATGGACAGGATACGATTGCTCATCGACACCGACGTCGGCGGGGACATCGACGACGCGCTGTGCCTCGCGATGGCGCTCAACACGCCCCGGGCGGAACTCCTTGGCGTCACGACGGTCTACGCGGACAACGCGTGGCGCACGGGGCTGGCGCGGGACATGCTCAAGGTATGGGGCCGGGAGGACGTGCCCGTGCGCCGCGGGGCGGAGCGGCCCATGCTGGGCCGGTACCCGCACGACCGGGGGCTGGAGCCGCTGCCCAACGAGGCGGTCCCCTTCATCATCGATACCTGCCGGGAGAACCCCGGCATGACGGTGCTGGCCATCGGCCCCCTGACCAACGTCGCGCTCGCGGTCCTGCTCGCGCCGGACATCTGCGTGGACACGCGGTTCGTCCTCATGGGCGGCATGACGGGCGAGAAAGCGCACCCGGAATGGAACATCCAGTGCGACCCGGAGGCCGCCGCCGCGGTGCTGGATTATTGCCGTCCCGAGATGGTGGGCCTCAACGTCACCGAGCGGTGCCGCCTGACCCGGGAGGAGGCGGACGCGCTGGTCGCGGGCGGCTCGCCCAGGCAGGCGTTCCTGCGCGGCGAGATGGGGCGGTTCTTCCGCCAGTTCGACTTCCTCCCCGTCCTGCACGACCCGCTGGCCCTGGCGGGCCTGCTCTGGGACGGCCTGCTCACCTGGGAGGAGCGTCCCATGCGCGTGGAGCTGGGCGCCGGGCCCGCCCGCGGCATGACCGTGTCCGACGGGGGCCCGGGCTCGCACCCCGTGCGGTGGGCCGCCGGGGTGGACGCGGCGGAAGCGACCCGGCGCATCGTCAATGGCGTGCGCGGGGAGCCGCAGGACTGAGGACACTGTCACACTTCAGCCGGAACCGCGTATTCGCGGCTCCGCTTTCATTTTCACGCGCCGGGGAATATGAAAAGCGCCGGGACCCGGCGCCTTTGGGAAGCCGCGAAACGCTTCCGCTATATCCCGATGCGGACGACGCGCTCCTCCCCGCCGCCCTCGTAGAAGGACGGGCGGGCGAACTCCACCTCGGCGGAGGCCTTCCGGCCGTCCAGTTCCGCCTCCAGCAGGTAGCGCCCGAAGAACAGGCGGCCCGCCGCGGCGCCGTCACCATCTGCGCTTGCGTCCATGTCACTGCGCCACTCCCGGTGCAGCAGGTCCGTAAGGGCATGGTAGATGGGCTTTGGCTCCAGGTCGTCCGTCACCACGCCCGCGGGCGCGCCCAGCCAGCGGTGGTCCACGAAATCGAACCACGACAGCGCTTCGACCGCGGGGTGGCTGAACACGAGGGTGTAGAAGTCGCGCGCGAATTCCGCCTGCCACGCCGCGTCCTCCGGGGTCTCCACGAACCGGTTGTTGTGGCCGCGCTGGTAGGCCATCGTGCCGATGGGCCTGCCCGAGCACAGGGAGACCTCGGGGAAGTGGATGGGCCACCCGAACTTCGCCGCCTCGTCCATCACGCGCAGGGTCTCCTCGCCGGTCCATACGTCGCGGTGCATGTGGCTCTGGATGCCGATGCAGTCGATGCCGACGCCGTTCTCGCGCAGGTCGCGCAGGAAGTCGAGGTACGCCTGCCCGTGCACGTTCCACTCGCCGTAGATGAGCTTCGCATCCGGCTCCACCGCGCGGGCGAGGGACACGCCCAGTTTCGCCACGTTGACCAGGCCGTATTCCATCATCCACCGCGCCACGGGGTTGTCGAACCGCTCACAGACCGTGGACTCGTTGACGACGTCGTGGAAGTCGAACCGGCCCTTGTAGCGGCGCATGAGGTGCGTGACGCGCTCCTCGTACAGCGCCTTCACGTCCATGCCCTGCGTCAGCCACTCGGGTACGCACTCGTGCCAGAGCAGCGCGTGCATCTTGCGCTTTATGCCGTGCCGCTCGGCCCAGCCCAGCAGGCTCTCGATGTACTCCTCGCCGTATTCCCCTCTTTTGGGTTCGTACCAGTCCCAGTGCACCGGCATCATCGTGTAGTTGAACAGCGGCGTGAACAGGCGGGAGAACCGCTCGTTCATCTGCGCCGTGGGGAACCTGCCGTAATGGTAGCACACCGCGCCGAACAGGAAGGCGTGGTTTTTCATCGTCAGGCGCACCCGCGCGCCCGGGGCGGGCCGGCCGTCCCTGGTCACCAGCACGCGGACCGGAACCATGCGCACGCGCCCGATGCGGCGGCGCGCGTCCTCCACCAGCGCCTTCCCGATGGAGGGAAGCGCCGATACGGGAATGGACTCGCTCACAGGCTGTTCTTCCCGCCCTTTTCGAAGTCGCTCTCGATCTGGCGGATGAGGTCCACGCGCGCCGCGTGCCGGCCGCCCTCGAACTCCGTGTCCAGCCACATGCCCACGATCATCCGGGCCAGGTCGATGCCGACGACCCTCGCGCCCAGCGCGAGCATGTTCGCGTCGTTGTGCGCCCGGGACATCACCGCCGAATAGCAGTCCGAGCAGACCGCGCAGCGGATGCCCGGCACCTTGTTGGCCGAGATGGAGATGCCGATGCCCGTGCCGCAGAAGATGATGCCGCGCTCGCACCGCCCGTCGGCGACGGCCTCCGCGGCCAGCCTGCCGTAGACCGGGTAGTCGCACCGCGCCTCGCTGTCGGTGCCGTAGTCGATGAACTGCTCGCCCCGCTCCTGGAGCAGCTTGATGATTTCCAGCTTGAGCGGCCGCCCCGCGTGGTCGCTGCCGAGTGCGATCATACCTGGTTCCCTCCCTTGTTCTGTGCGATGAAGGCGTCCGCCTGCTCCCGGGTCGGCATGGCGCCCTGCGCGCCCGCGGCCAGCGTCGAGAGCGCCGCCGCGGCGTTGGCGTAGGGCACGGCCTCCCGGGGGCCCAGGCCGCGCGCGAGGGCCGACGCGAACGCCGCGTTGAAGGTATCCCCCGCGGCGGTCGTGTCCACCGCGTTCACCTTATACCCGGGGAAGTGCTCCGCGCCCTCCTCCCCGATGAGGTACGCGCCTTGCGGCCCCGCCTTGAGGACCACGCTGCGCGCGCCCATCGCCAGCAGCCTGCGGCCCGCGGCGAGCCGCTCCTGCGCCGTGGCGGTGGGCATGCCGGTCAAGAGGCCCAGCTCGACCTCGTTGGGGGTGATGTAGTCGCACATCGCGGGCAGGCCGTCCGGCAGGGGCACCGCGGGCGCCGGGTCGAGGATGACGGTCTTGCCGGCCGCCCGCAGCCTGCGCGCGAGGTGGACGGTCGTCTCCATGGGGATCTCCAGCTGCATCAGGAAGATGTCGCAGGCCATGAGGCGGTCCCAGTGGCGGTCCACCTGCGCCGGGTCCACGCGCTTGTTGGCGCCCGGGATGTAGACGATGCGGTTGTCGCCGCTGGACACGTCCACCTCGATGACCGCGACGCCCGTGGTGACGCCCGGCTCCACCTCCACGCAGGAGGCGTCGATGCCGTTGTCCGCGAACACCTTCGTATAGACGGCGCTGTTCTGGTCGTCCCCGATCTTCCCCATCAGCATCACCCGGCCGCCGAGCCGGGACGCGGCGACGGACTGGTTGCCGCCCTTCCCGCCCGGGAACACGCTGAAGTCATACCCCTCGAGCGTTTCCCCGGGCAGCAGGAAGCGCGGGACGCGGGATACCAGGTCCACGTTGATGCTGCCGATGACGGCGATCCCCTTCATGCGTAACTCTCCTCATATACCTCGCGGCACGCCGCGTAATCCGCCGGGTCCAGGTGGTCATGGTAGAACGCCATGAGGGTTGCCAGCCCGCGGGCGTTGATGGGTTTTGGCGAGTCCCCCGCCAGGCGCGTGAAGTTGCCGCCGGTGATGGCGCGCACGCGCTCCCCGCCCAGGTCGAACCCCTCGGACGCGAGGTCCCACACCTCAAAGGGTTCGTGCCGCAGGACGGCGCGGGTGAGCAGGCTCAGCTCCCGCCAGTGCGGGTCGTCCGGCTCGTTGGTCATGTCGGTGCCCAGTACGATGCGAAGGGAATGCTCCCGGAAGAACGCCCCCCATCCGGCGACGTCATGAGCGAAGTCGCGGTACATCTCGCTGCCGGGGGTGAGGTCCACGGACACCTCCGGGAACTCCGCCAGCACACGTTCCAGGTGCGCCCGGTCGTCCGAGCAGAAGTACAGGTGCGCCAGCGTGGCCTTCAGGCGTGGGTGCGCGCGCAGGACGTTCTCGGTGCGGCGGTAGAGCTCTTCCAGGGACATGAAGCCGGGGCCGTCGTAGGTCCAGCCGTTCTCCGCCGCGAACCCCGGCGCGCGGGCATTATCCCAAAAAGTCGCCGGGTCGCCCACGTGCCAGGTGACGGGCGCGCCGCGCTCCTGCGCCAGCGCGAACATCGGGGCAAACTCCGGCGCGTCGGGCAGGAAGCCGAGTTCCTTTTGGTAATTGGGCTTGGTCTCGATGAGCTTCAGCCCGTCGAACCCCGCGTCCAGCAGGAGCCCCAGCTGCGTTTCCGGCATCGGGCAGCCGTACCGGTTCCAAATCAATCCGCCGTACGCCCACGCGCGCCCGGGGTACAGCCTTTTCAGGCGCAGGCAGCGCAGGTTGTTGTCCGCGCCGAACACCACAGGTACGCCCAGCGCGCAGAACCGGTCCGCCCCGAACGCGGCCAAGCGCTCCAGCAGGGGTCCGGGGTCCCCGGGCTGCAGGTGGACGTGCGCGTCGATCACATTAGCCCCATTTCACCTGGCTCTGGATGAACTTCCGGGCCTGCCCAAGAAACGCCTGTTTCCTTTCTTCATCCCACGGCTCCAAATGGCTCATCGTGTACTCCCGCCCGATTTCGCGATACTTCGACACGCCGAGGCGGTGGTAGGCGAGCATCTCCACGCCCATGACGCCCCGGTTTTCCCGCGCTATCTTCCCGATGGCCTTCAGGTGCGCGACGTTGTCGTTCACGCCGGGGATGATGGGGCAGCGCAGCAGGATGGCCGCCCCCGCGGCGCTCAGCCGCGAGAGGTTCTGAAGGATCAGGCGGTTGTCCGCGCCGATGAAGCGCCGGGTGTCCTGCGTCACCTTGTAGTCGTAGAGGAACAGGTCGGTATGCGGCAGGATCGTTTCCAGCGCGTCCCACGGCGCGAACCCGGCGGTTTCCACCGCCGTGCGGACGCCAACATCCTTCGCCCCGCGCAGCAGTTCCCCCGAATACGCCGCCTGGGCCAGCGGCTCGCCGCCGGAGAGCGTCATCCCCCCGCCGCTCGCATCGAAAAACGGCTTGTCCTCTAGAACGACGGAAAGCACCTCCCCCGTATCCATGGGCCGGGAGGAGGGCACCGGCTCCCGCCCTTCCCGCTTTCGCGGCACGCTCTGCCGGGGAATCGCCTCCGGGTTGTGGCACCACGCGCAGACGAGGGAGCAGCCCTGCAGGAACACCGTCGTGCGGATGCCCGGCCCGTCGGACACGCAGAAGCGCTGGATGTCGCAGACCAGCCCCTGCATCAGTGCAGCGTGCGGGAGAGGATCTCCATCTGCACGTCCTTTTCCAGCGTGACGAAATAGGCCGAGAACCCGCCCACGCGCACGAGCAGGCCCTGGTGCCGCTCCGGGTGCGCCATCGCGTCCTCCAGGTCGCCGCGGCTAAGGACGTTGACCATGAGCTGCGTGCCGCCCAGCGCGAAGTAGGTGTCCATCAGCGCCTTGACCTTGTCCGGCGCGTCGCGGAACAGGGAGCGGCTGAGCTTCAGGTTCTGGACCGTGCCCGCGTGGTGCGCGCTGGGGAACGAAGCCAGGGACAGCAGCATCGCCGTGACCCCCCGCTTGTCCTGCCCGCCGACCGGGTTGTTGGCGTTGGCCATGTACTCGCGCGCGCGGCGGCCGTCGGCGGATGCGCCGGTCCAGCGGCCCAGGAACGTGTTGGCGGAGTTGTTGATGACGACCATCAGCAGGCTGTGCAGGCCCACCCTGGCCGCCTGGTCCCGGATGCAGCGCGCCTCGAAGTCGTGCAGGTCGCGGGCCAGCCCGTCCACGTCCGGGAGGTTGTTGCCGTACTTCCGCGCGGAAAGCAGCAGCTCGCGCTCCGCCTCATATCCCTCGAAATCACTCTGCAGCGCCTTGAGCAGCGTTTCGCGGCTGACCAGCTTCTTTTCGTACACGATCTCCCGGATTGCCTGCAGGGAGTCCACCGCGTTGGTGTTGCCGTAGGACTCCAGCGTCGCGCCGAGCCACCTGAGGCCGCCCTCCAGCATCCCCTTCCCGCTCTCCAGGCACCCGTCGTGCAGCAGGCTCATCATGAGGAACGGCGCGTCCCGCCCGGTATCGTCCAGGATGATTTTCTCGGTCTCCGCAAGCACTTCAATGTAGTGGGCGGCCTGCCGCTTGTACGCCGCGTACAGCTCCTCAAACGTATCGAACGCCAGCAGCCCGCCCTCCGAAAGCCCCATACGATGGCCTTTGAGCAGTTCCCGCCCGTCAAACAGCGTGGCCTCCAGCGCCTTGAGCATGTTGATGACGCCGTTGGGGGAGCCGAAGCTCTTGTGGTCGATGACGTACTCGCCGCACCCGAACGGCACGTACTGCTCCGCGTCCTCACGGGATATGTCAAACGCGGTCATGACGGCGGGGACGTTCACGTCGTCGTTGTAGAGCATGGGGTAGGTGGCCCCGGTGGCGATGACCTCCAGCCCCTTCTCATAAAGCCTTGGGTCCTGGCCCTTGTACAGGCGAAGCGTCAGCTGCGGCTCGATGCCGCGCACGAGGCGGCTGGCCTCCATCGCGAGCAGCGCGAATTCGTCGGCCTCCCGCTCGTTGGGGCGCCCCATGCCGCCGATGACCACGCGCCCGTGGTAGACGGTCCTGCGGGCCACCATGAGCTCCCACAGCCCGACCAGCAGCGCGAGCGCGCCTTCGCGGTCAAGCCGCCCGTTTTGCAGGTCTTTGGCCAGGAACCCGCCCAGGTAGACGTCCATGCGCCCGTAGTCCATGACGCCCGCCAGGCAGCCGTACAGCCAGGTGAGCTGGATGGCCTCGCGCAGCGTCTGGGGCGGCCTCTTCGTGACGGCGCGCAGCGCCTGCGCGGCCTCGGGCTTGCCCAGCGCGTCCGCCTGCGCCGCATAGTGCAGGCAGCACTCCCCCACCATGTCCAGCATGTCCGCAAGCGCCGCGGTGAAGTCGTTCTGAATCCCTTTCGCGGCCCGGTCCCGCAGCCCGGGCAGGCCCTCGCGGACCAGCGTTTCGTAATCGATGTACGCGCCGGTCATCCGGTACAGTGGGAACCCGATGCCCACGTCCCCGGCGAACTGGTCGCTGGGCAGCGCCTCGCGGATGCGCGGCGTGAACGCGGCCTTGACCTTGGCGGTGGTGTTCTCCCGCCGCCAGTACTCCATGAGCGCGCGGATCTCCTCCGCCTGCGCCGCGTCCGCTTCCGCAAGCGCCTTTTGGAAGAAGTCTTCCCGGTAGAAGTACCCCATGCCGTGCGGGAGGCCGTAGAGGGTGACGTCCGGGGAGAACCCGACGCCGCGGTACTCCATCACCAGCGTCCGGCCCGCGAAGAGGTCCCGCGGCTGCATCTCGGGGCACAGGCGCGGGTACATCGCGCGGAGGCACGCCGCCTCGCGTTTCGCGGGGTGAAGGCCCGCCGTTTCCCGGTGGACCCGCGTGAACCCGATCTCGTAGCTGATGTCCAAGGCTGGCAACCTCCGCTTGACAGGCCCGGCGGCCTGCCTGTACACTGCCGGAAAACCATCATATCCCACAGGGAGGAGCGCGGTTAATGAAGCGGGAAACCTACGAGCAGGCGCGCGGGCGCGCGCTGGAATACTTCGACAGGGCGTCCATCGTCCTGACCCCCCAGGAGCGGGAGAACCTCGAGGTGGCGGACTTCGGCCTCGGGGACCTGGAGCGCACCGGGCTGGAGCTGGTGACCTACCTCAATACCCAGCGCTGCTGCGCGAAGGAGCTCGTGCTCTTCCCCGGCCAGACCTGCCCGGAGCACCGCCACCCGCAGGTCGCGGGCGAGCCCGGCAAGGAGGAGACCTTCCGCTGCCGCTGGGGCTCCGTCTCGCTGTTCGTCCCGGGGGAGCCGGCCGCGTCGCCCGCGTGCAGGCCGCCGGAGGGGGACGAGGCGCACTACACCGTGTTCCACGAAATCCGGCTCGCCCCCGGTGAGCAGTATACCTTATCGCCCGATACGCTGCACTGGTTCCAGGGCGGCCCCCAGGGCGCGGTGGTCAGCGAGTTCTCGACCACGAGCCGGGACGAGGCCGACGTGTTCACCGACCCGCGCATCAAGCGCCTGCCGGAAGTGGAGTAGCGCCGGCCCCTACGCCAGCGTGAAGACCGCGTAGGCGTACGGCGGCAGGGTCACGCCCGCGTCCGACAGCGCCGCGTCCCCGGCCTCGTGCTTCGCCCCGCGCAGGCAGTCCAGGCGCAGGGTCTGCGGGGCGTCCTCCAGGGAGACGAGCACGAGGCGGCGGCTGCACTCCATCTCGCGCACGAACGCCATGACCCCGGTTTCGGTATGCAGGTATTCGGTATGGGCGCCCTCGCCGGTGAGGCGGCGGCGCTCTTCCCGCAGCCGCGCGAAATATTCGCGCAGGACGGGGCCCTGCTTCCCCGCGATGGATGGGTCCTCGTCGCCTTGGTAGAGCATCGGCACGCCGTCCAGGAAATACATCATCGCGAACAGCGCCTTGGCCTTCT
>DATHTQ010000009.1:0-4845 GCA_035463055.1 Candidatus Limnocylindria bacterium | reverse complement strand
CTTGGTGCGCATGCGCAACACCGCCATACTGCCGGGCTCCTCCAAGCTGGCCGACATGATCGCGAGCGTCGACGACGGCTACTACTTCCTGCGCTCCTCCAACGGCCAGGCCGACTCCACGAGCGAGTTCATGTTCGGCGTGGTGATGGGCTACGAGATCAAGGGCGGCAGGCTCGGCCGCGCCGTGCGCGACTGCACCATCTCCGGCGTGGCCTTCGACATGCTCAAGACCGTGGACATGGTCAGCGACCGGGTGGTATGGCACTCCTCCGGCTTCTGCGGCAAGAAGCAGCCCATGCCCGTGGGTACGGGCGGGCCGGCGCTGCGCTGCAAGGTCATGATAGGAGGCAGGTAAGATGAAACGGGAACACGACGCGGCGAAGGCCGCGCTGGAAGCGCTGAGGAAGGAAGGCGCGGACGTCGCCTCCGCCCAGGCGGCCACCCTGCGCAGGACGGAGTTCAACGCCGAGGGCGGGCGCTTCACGCTGATGCGCACCACGCTGGACCATACGCTGAGCCTCACCGCCATCGCGGAAAACCGGAAGGGCACCGTGAGCGGCAACAGTTTTGAAGGGGATGCCATTGCGGCGGCCGCGGCGGAGTGCGTCGCCTCCGCGCGCGCGGCCCAGGCCGACCCCGCATGGGAACTGGCCGGGCAGGGCGAAGGCAGCTTCACCGACGGCGCGCCGGAGCCGGACCTGGACAGGTTCTTCGGGCGCACGAGGGAACTCATCGACGCGGTGCACGCGCAGTACCCCAAAATCATCCTGGAGCAGGTCGTCGCCCTGCACGGGGCGCAGGAGGCCGTCTACCTCAACACCCACGGCGTAAACTACGCACTCACGAGCGGCAGCTACCAGGTGCAGCTCATGTTCTCCGGCCACGAGGGCGACAAGTCCTCGTCGTTCAACAGCGCGGGCGTGTCCACCGACAGCCTCGACACCCCGTTCCTGGAGCTGGGCAGCCTGCGCCAGAACCTCGCGGACGCGGAGAACCAAATCCACACCGCCCAGCCCGAGGGCAAGTTCGAGGGCACCGTCATCTTCACGCCCGACTGCCTGGGCGGCATGCTCTACGAGCTGCTGTCCAACTACGCGGCCGACAGCGTGCTGCTGGACGGCACCAGCCAGTGGAAGGACAGCCTGGGCAAGCAGGTCGCCGACCCGCGCCTCACCATCTCCCTCTCCCCGCGCGACCCGAGCGTCGTCTGCGGTGAGCGCTGGACCGGCGAGGGCTTCCTCTCGGAAGACTACGACGTCATCAAGGACGGCGTATTGAACCGGTTCATGCTCTCCGCCTACGCCGCCAACAAGACCGGGCACGGCCGCGCGCCCAACACGTCGCTGCACATGGTCGTGCAGCCCGGGGACACGCCGCTCGCGGACATCATCGCGAACACGAAGAAGGGCCTGCTCGTGGCCCGCTACTCCGGCGGCGCGGCCAGCGCGGGGGGCGAGTTCTCCGGCGTGGCCAAGAACTCCTTCCTCATCGAGGACGGCAAGGTCGGCCCCGCGGTGTCCGAGACCATGATTTCCGGCAACCTCGCCGGGATGCTTGGCGCCGTCGAGGGCATCTCCCGCGAGACGGTCCGCGACGGGTCCGGCTCGCTGCCCTGGCTCGCGGTCGGGGGCATCACGATTTCGGGAAAGTAACAAAACCAATGAAAAAGTCCGGAGCGCCGCGAGGCCTCCGGACTTTTTGCGGTTCCTGCCCAAGATTATTAGAAATTCTGCGGCACGTATTCCGGAAGCTTCCTCGGCTCCTCGGTATAGTCCAGCCGCGCGAAGCGGAGCAGGCCGCCCTCGCTGGCGTGGCGCGCGGTCACCCCGCCGATGAGCGGCGTCGCGTAGCGGATGAAGGCGTCGGTCACGTCCACGCCGGAGGGGGCGATGAATTCCGGCGGCATCTTGCGCGCGGTGTTGGCGACGGCCTCCAGCGGGACGTGGCTGTAGCGCACCGCGTAGGGGCTGTCCGACACCCGCAGGATGGTCGCCATGCGCCCGGACACGCCGGAGAGCGCGTATTCCACGGCCTTTTCCCCCAGCGCGTACGCTTCGTCGCGGTCCACGTCGCTGGCCTCCACGCAGGTGCTGCGCTGCAGGATGCCCGGGACCTGCCCGGTGGCGTGCCCGCGCACGGCGAGCTTGCGGGAGTTGAGCAGGTTGACGACCATCTGCATCGCGGTCGTCCCGCTGGCGCCGTACTCCACGTGCCCGAAGCCGTCCACGCGCGCGCCGGGGCCGTGGGTCATGAAGCTCTCGGACACGACGCAGATGGCGCGGCCGCGCTCCATGAGCATCGCGTTGACGCGCTCCACCAGCTCGTCCTCGCCGATGCCGCTCTCCGGCAGGAAGATGAGCAGCGGCATCTCGCGCTGCGGGTCACCCAGGCGGGCTGCCGCGGTGATGAACCCGCTGTCGCGCCCCATCGCCTGCACGACGCTGACGCATTCGGAGGGGGACATCGCGCGGTTCTCCTCCTCCACGACGCGGATGAGGTTGGCCCAGTACCGCGCGCAGCTGCCGTAGCCCGGGGTGTGGTCGATGATGGTACGCCCTGCGTCGCCCAGGTCGTTGTCGATGGTCTTGGGAACGCCCATGACCGTGAGCGCGTACCCCTGCCGCCTCGCCAGCGCCTCGATCTTGTGGGCGGTGTCCATCGAGTCGTTGCCGCCGATGTAGAAGAAATAGCCGACGTCGTGCGCGCGCAGGACGTCGAGGATGCGCCGGTAGTCCGCGGAATCCTCCGCGCCCAGCTTGTAGCGGCACGAGCCCGCGGCCGACGCGGGGGTGTCCCGCAGCAGGTTCAGTTCCTCCGGGGGCTGCGCCCCCAGGTCGAACAGCCGCTCCAGCAGCACGCCCTCGATGCCGTGCCTGGCCGCCAGCACCCGGCCCATCCGGCCGGACGCGAGGCACGCCTGCGCCACCCCCAGCAGCGACGCGTTGATGACCGGCGACGGCCCGCCCGACTGCGCGACCAGCGCGTTGACCTTGCCCATCGTAACCCTCCAGTTGGTGATCCCCGCGCATTGTACCACGCGGGGCGGCCCTCCCGCCTTTACTGCGGCGCCCGGATGCCCCGGTACCCCGAGTATGCGCCGTAATAGTTGACCGTCCCGATGCGCCGGTACGCCCGGACCATATAATAGTACGGCGCTCCCGGTTCCAGCCCGGTCATCGTCAGGGAGAGCGCGCTGGTCGTGCGCAGCGTGCGGTACGGCCCGGCCGCGGCCGCGGACACGCTGACCTCATACCCTGTGGCGCCGGCCACCGCGCCCCATGCCAGCAGGGCGCGGCCCTTCCCCGCCGGGTTCAGCGACGTGATGACCGCCCTCTCCATCGGCATGCCGCAGGCGGGCTCCCCAAACGCGCTGGAGACGTGCCGCACCCCGCCGATGAGGTGGACCGAGCGCACCTTGTAGAAATACTGGACGCCGCTTTGCAGGTAGGTGTTGGTGAAGGAGGTGCCCTCGACGTACTTGGCGAGCCGGTACGTCCCCGCCCTGCTCGTGCCCCGCCACACCTCATACCCCACGGCGCCCGAGACGGCCCCCCAGGAGACCTTCAGCGCGGTGCCGTTCACAGCCTCCGCCTTCACCGCGGGGCCCGGGCGCAGGCTGACCCGCGACGTGCCGGTCTGTATGGTGATCTGGTTATTGTACGCGCGGTCGATGACGGTGACGACGGCATGGTATATCCCCGGCATCGTCGGCGTGAAGGCGTAGGTGGAGCTGGACGACCCCTGCGGCCCCTGGGCGTGGGGCGCGCCGTCGCGCCAGAGCTCGAAGGAATACCGGTAGTCCCCGCTGCCGATTTCGGAGTACACAAAGCAGGACATCGCGCTGCCGACGGAGGCGGAGGCCGGGTAGATGCCCGCGTAGGCGCTCGTGACCGCCCGCGCCGGGGCGGAAAGCGCGAAGAGCAGGGCCGGGACGAGCAGCAGGGCGAGGATGCGCCTGGGCGTCTTCATCATCGTTCGGCCTTTCTGTGTGGATTGGCAGGCGGCTCAGCGCCGGATGAGCAGAATGGACAGGTCGTTGACGTTGGTGCCCGTGGGCCCGGTGACGAGCAGCCCCCCGGACAGCGACAGCGCGGCGTAGGCGTCGTTGTCCGCGAGCGCCGCGGGCGCCGGCATGCCCTTCTCGCGCAGGACGCGGGCGGTTTCTCCGTCGCAGTACCCCCCGGCGGCGTCGGTGGGCCCGTCGGTCCCGTCGGAGCCGAAGGAGAACACCGCGGTGTCCCGCAGCCCCTCGATGCCGACGGCGGCCGAGAGGGCGATCTCCTGGTTGCGGCCGCCCTTGCCCTTGCCCTTCACGTGCACGACGGTCTCGCCGCCCGCGATCCAGCACAGGGATTTGCCGTCCTGGTGGTCCCGGGCGACGGCGGCCAGGAACGCCCCGGCCTCGCGCGCCTCGCATGCCAGCGACGCGGTGAGGAACACCGGCTCGTACCCCAGCCGCCGGGCGGTGTCCGCCGCGGTCTCGCACAGGCGGCGCACGGAGCCCGTGACCCGGGTCTCCACGTTGTCGAGGTGTTTCGGCGTCTCCCGCTTCAGCAGCTCCATCGCCGTATCCGACAGCCGCAGCCCGCGCCTTCGCACGACGTCCAGCGCCTGCTGGCAGGTGGAGGCGTCGGGGTAGGCGGGGCCGGAGGCGATCATGTCCAGCGGGTCGCCGATGATGTCCGAAAGGACGACGGCGAACACGGACGCGGGCGCGCACGCCAGCGCGAACCGCCCGCCCTTGACCCCGGAGAGGCGCTTGCGCACGGTGTTCATCTCCACGATGTCCGCGCCGCTGCGCAGCATCTGGCCCGTGACGTCCGCGAGCTCCTCCAGGGGGATGAG
>DATHTQ010000008.1:0-5812 GCA_035463055.1 Candidatus Limnocylindria bacterium | reverse complement strand
ATAGATTTTGGAGGAAGAGGAGGAGCGACGCAGCGTGTGAGAGGCGGTTTCCGCAGGAAAGCTGCCGCGAACGAAGCGCAGTCCGCGAAGACGAGCGAGCGGGGGTATCCGCGCCAGCGGATACTTTCCGCAGCAAACGTTCCTCCAAATCAAAAAAGGCCGGCCGGCCTTTTTCGACAGGCGCTGCACGGCACTCCCCTTTTATTTTTGTGCGGAAGGGGATATACTGGAATCGGAATACGAAGCAGCGCGCGCTCCGGGCAAGGGGCGCGCGCCCATACACCCCCGGGGCAGGGAGGACCGATTCTCCCCACGCATGGGGCACCCCGGAGAAGGAGAGGATGCGGCCTTGAAACGCCACGGCTTGACCGATTTCCTGTTCATCTTTCCCTGCGCGTTCGCCTTCCTCATGGTCATCCTCGTCCCCTTCGGCCTGGGCATCTACTACGCCCTGACCGACTGGAACGGCGTCAACCCGGTGGTCAACTGGGTGGGCCTGAACAACTTCACCTACATGTTCCGCGAGCCGCAGTTCCTCTACTCGTTCTTCATCACGCTGCTCTATACGGGCATCAACATCGTGCTGGTGAACGTCGTGGGCTTCCTGATGTCGCTGCTGGCGACCAGCAGGGTGCGGGGCCGCAACTTCTACCGCGCGGGCTTCTTCGTGCCCAACCTCATCGGCGGCATCGTGCTGGGGTACGTCTGGCAGTTTGTGTTCAACAACGTGCTGCTGACCGCGGGCACCGGCCTGGGCATCCCCTTCCTGCAGACGTCGCTGATCGCGCGGCGCGACACCGTCATCTGGGCGATGAGCACGGTCAACACCTGGCAGTACGCCGGCTACATCATGATGATCTACGTCGCGTCCATCCAGTCCATCCCGGACTCCATCATCGAGGCGGCCAACGTGGACGGCGCGAACTACGTGACCCGCATCTTCCGCATCATGCTGCCGATGATGGCCAGCGCCTTCACCATCACGCTGTTCCTGACGCTGACCAACTCCTTCAAGCAGTACGACCTCAACTTCACGCTCACCAACGGCGGCCCCGCGATGCGCTTCATGGGCCAGGCCATCCGCTCCAGCCAGCTGCTGGCGATGGACATCTACCGCACTGCCAACCAGTTCAACCTCATGGCGCAGGCGCAGGCCAAGGCCGTCGTGTTCTTCATCGTGCTGGTCGTCTTCTCCCTGGTCCAGGTCTTCTTCAACAAGCGCAGGGAGGTGGAGGCATGAGCGTGAACACCGCCCCCGCGCGCAGGAAGTCCGGGAGCACGGGCGAGAAGCGCGGCGCCGGCATCATCGCGCTGGAGATCATCGCCGTCCTGCTGTTCCTGCTGTTCATGGCGCCGTTCCTGCTGGTCGTGCTCAACTCCATGAAGACCTCGCGGGAGATCATCATCAGCCCCATCACGCTGCCCGCAAACGTCCAGCAGCTGTGGACCAACATCGTCACCATCTTCAACAACCCGACGACCGACTATTTCGGCGCGTTCATCGACTCGGTCATCATCACGGTGCTGTCCCTGGCCGCGATCTCCTTCTTCTCCGCCATGGCCGCGTGGGCGCTGGTGCGCACCAAGAAGGCGTGGTCCACCGTCGTCTTCCTGTTCTTCGTGGCCGCGATGGTCATCCCGTTCCAGGTGGTCATGTTCCCCCTGGTCCGCTGGTTCAAGATCATGGGCGACCTCGTGCGCGTCCCGCTGCTGGGCACCTACGGCGGCATCGTGTTCGCCTACCTGGGCTTCGGCTGCTCGATGTCCATCTTCATCCTGCACGGGTTCATGAAGGGCATCCCGCTGGAGCTGGAGGAGGCCGCGACCATCGACGGGAGCAGCCAGGCAGGCATCTTCTTCCGCGTCGTCGTGCCGCTGCTGCAGCCGGTCGTGGTGACCGTGCTCATCCTCAACGGCATCTGGATCTGGAACGATTACCTGCTGCCGCTGCTCATCCTGGGCAGCGCGGGCCGCATCCAGACCATCCCGCTGGCGGTGACCTCGTTCGCGGGGTCCTACCTCAAGCAGTGGGACCTCATCCTCACCAGCGCGCTGCTGGCGATGGTGCCCATCATCGTGCTGTACCTGTTCGCACAGAAGTACATCATCAAGGGCATGGTCGAGGGAGCGATAAAATAAACTTCGACCTGACGCCGCTGAGGCCCGGGCTTGCCGGGCCTCTTTGTATGAATGAGACCCCTCACTGCCATGCCCGTGAATTTGCTATAATCCTCTTATGCCATTATTGGAGGGACACATGATTGACCTGCGCAGCGACACCGTGACCCGGCCGACCGCGAAGATGCGCGCGGCGATGGCCCAGGCCCCCGTCGGGGACGACGTGTACGGCGACGACCCGACGGTCATCGAGCTGGAGGGCCTGGCGGCGGAGGTGACCGGCAAGGAGGCCGCGCTGTTCGTGTGCTCCGGCACCATGGGCAACCAGCTGGCCATCATGACGCACACCCGGCCCGGGGACGAGATCATCACCGGGACGTACAGCCACATCATCCAGCACGAGGCGGGCGGGCACGCGCGCCTCTCCGGCGTGTCCGCGATGCTGGCCGACAATTCCGGCGGGCCCATCACCGCGGCGCAGGTGGCGGCGCTCACGCGCGACCCGGACGACATCCACCACCCCGTGACCCGCCTTTTGTGCCTGGAGAACGCGATGAGCGACGGCACCGCCGTGACCGCGGCGCAGACCGCGGAGGCCGCGCGGGCGGCGCACGAACGCGGCATGCAGGTGCACCTGGACGGAGCACGGCTGTTCAACGCCGCCGCGGCGCTGGGCACCACGGCCAAGGCGCTGGCGGCGGACGCGGATTCCGTGATGTTCTGCCTGTCCAAGGGGCTGTGCTCCCCGGTGGGCTCGATGCTGTGCGGCACGCGGGAGTTCATCGCCCGCGCGCGGCGCAACCGCAAGGTGCTGGGCGGCGGCCTGCGCCAGGCCGGGGTGCTCGCCGCCTGCGGGCTTATCTCCCTGCGCGAGATGACGCTGCGCCTGCAGGAGGACCTCGACAACGCGAAGGCCTTCGCGCAGGAGCTGGCCGCGCTCCCCGGCGTGCGCGTGGATATGGCGAAGGTGCAGACCAACATGGTCTGGGCGGACATCGCCGCGCCGGGGTTCGGCGACGGCGCGTTCACCGCGTGGCTCAGGGGCCGCGGCGTGCTCATCAACGGCGCGCCGGACGGATACTACCGCTTCGTCGCGCACCACGACGTGACCCGGGACGACCTGCATGCCGCCGCGGGCCTGTTCGGGGAGTTCCTGCGCGCGCTGTAGGACGTCTCCGGGTATCATTTCCTGAAACGATACACGGCCGTTCGGCGCCTCATATGGCGCGGAGGCGGCGCTGACAGGGAAGGAGAATAACCGATGCAGGACCCGCTGCGGCACCGCAAATCCTCCGCCGTCCTTCGGTTCGTCCGTCCGGACGGCACGCCCGCGCGGGGCGCGCGCGTCGAGGCCATCCACGTCCGTCACGAGTTCCTCTTCGGCTTCGGCGCGTTCGACGCGATCGACGCCGCCTCGGGCCAATTGGATGGCGAGACGCAGGCGTTCATCGAGAACCGCCTGGGCAAGATGCTGGGCCTGTTCAACTACGGCACGCTGCCGTTCTACTGGGGGCGGTTCGAGAAGGAGGAGGGCAAGCCCGAGACCGAGGCGCTGCTGCGCGGCGCGCGGTGGCTTCGGGAGCGCGGCGTCCTCCCCAAGGGCCACCCGCTGTGCTGGCACACCGTATGCGCCCCCTGGCTGCTGCAGTACAGCAACGATGAAATTCTGGAGCGCCAGCTGGCCCGCATCCGGCGCGAGGTGACGGATTTCAGGGGTGTCATCGACACCTGGGACGTCATCAACGAGGTCGTCATCATGCCGGTGTTCGACAGGTACGACAACGCGGTCACGCGCCTGGCGAAGGAGCACGGCCAGGTGGGCCTGGTCAAGCGCGTGTTCGATGAGGCACGTGCGAGCAATCCGGATGCGGTGCTGATCCTCAACGACTTCAATACCTCGCCCGCCTACGAGCGCCTCATCGGGGAGTGCCTGGACGCCGGCGTGCCCGTGGACGTCATCGGCATCCAGTCCCACCAGCACCAGGGCTACTGGGGCAGGGACAAGCTGCTGGACGTGCTGGACCGGTTCTCGCGCTTCGGCCTTCCCATCCACTTCACCGAGAACACGCTGGTCTCCGGCGACCTGATGCCCAAGCACATCGAGGACCTCAACGACTGGCAGGTGCAGGACTGGCCGTCCACCCTGGAGGGCGAGGAGCGCCAGAAGCGCGAGACCGCCGAGATGTACGGCATCCTGTTCCGCCACCCGCTCGTGCAGGCCGTCACCGTATGGGACGCCGTGGACGGCAAGTGGCTCAACGCGCCCTCGGGCCTGCTGCGCCGGGACAACTCCGAGAAGCCCGCCTTCGACATGCTCAAGCGGCTCATCTGGGAGGACTGGTCCACCCACGCCTTCCTCACGACCGACGATGAAGGCCGCGCCCGCCTGGAGGGCATCCGCGGCGGCTACGAAGTGAACTGCGAGGGCCGCACCACGCCGTTCACCCTGGCCGAGGGAACGCCGGAAACGGTCATCACCATCTGACGCAATCCAAATAGACAGTTTGCAGGGCCCGGGATTCTCCCCCGGTCCCTTTCTTTATGTTTTCAACAGCAACTCGGTGTTTCCCAATATCCATCCCCCGTCCCCACCCCGGAAAAGCCCCTGCTTTTCCGGGAAAGGAGGAGCGACGGAGCGTGTGAGAGGCGGTTTTTCAAGGAAAAGCCGCCGCGAACGTAGCGCAGTCCGCGGCATCTTCGTTTTCGTCCCCCGTCTCCGCCCGGAAAAGCCCCTGCTTTTCCGGGAAAGGAGGAGCAAGGGAGCGGTATGAGGAATCAGGGAGCCCGTCGAGGGTTCCCCTGATTCCGAATGGAGCGCACTTTGCGACGACGTGGTGCCGAAGGGGGGACTCGAACCCCCACGCCCATGGGGCAAAGGATTTTAAGTCCTCTGCGTCTGCCATTCCGCCACTCCGGCATGGGAAAATAGTAGCACTTCGGGGCCTCCGTTTCAATTCGCGGCGCTTCTTGCGCACCGCCGCCCCGGCGGCGGTGGCGGGCCTTGTGGTATCCGGCCGCCATACGGCCAAATTTTTTTGTACGGTATGGCGAAAGCCTTGAAATCGTTGTATACTTCCGCTTGGATTTGGCTTTCAGAAGGAGGCATAGCCATGCAGCTGGGAGTTACGACCGTATATGCCATCGGGCTGCTGACCGCCGTCGTCGCGTTCGCGTTCGCGGCGTACCTGGCCGTGTGGGTCCGCAGGCAGCGGCAGGAGAACGGCACCATCACCCGCATTGCGGACCTCATCCGCGCCGGCGCGAACACGTTCATCCGCAAGGAGTACACCCTGCTGGCCGGGTTCGCGGGCGTCCTCGCGGTGCTCATCTTCCTGTTCCTGCCCAGGCCGGTCTGGCACGGGAGCATCACGCGCAACCTGACCATGGCGCTCGCCTACGTCGCGGGCACCATCTTCTCGGCCATCGCGGGCAAGATCGGCATCATGGTCGCCGCCCTGGCCAACGCGCGCTGCGCCGAGGCCGCCACCAAGGGCATCAAGCCCTCGTTCCTCATCGGCTTCCGCGGCGGCGCGGTCATGGGCCTGATGGTCGTCGGCTCCTGCATGCTGGGCGTGCTGGGCGTGCTGTACCTGACGGGGGACAGCTCGATGCTGCTGGGCTTCTCCTTCGGCGCCAGCTCGCTCGCGCTGTTCGCCAAGGCCGGCGGCGGCATCTTCACCAAGACCGCCGACGT
>DATHTQ010000007.1:0-1641 GCA_035463055.1 Candidatus Limnocylindria bacterium | reverse complement strand
CCGCGCGACTTCCTGGACGCGGGGCGCGTGGACGGGTGCAGCGAATACGGCATCTTCTTCCGCATCATGCTGCCGCTGACGACGCCGTCCTTCGCGGCGATGGGCATCCTGGTGGGCATGAACAGCTGGAACAGCTTCCTCTGGCCGCTCATCGTCCTGCGGACGCAGTCCAAGCTCACCCTGCCGCTGGGGCTGGCGTCCCTGCTGACGCCGTACGGCAACAACTTCGAGGTGCTCATCGCGGGGTCGGTCTTCGCCATCATCCCCATCCTCGTGCTGTTCCTGCTTTTCCAGAAGTACTTCATCGAGGGCATGACCGCCGGCGGCGTGAAGGGCTGAGGCGGGGGGTACCAACAGGCATCACGCGGGAACACAGGGGGAAACCCTGTGTTCCTTTGTTTTTGTCCCTGCTTCATGCCCTTCCCGGCGGTGCGGCGGATGGACTTCCGCCGGCCCGGCCCGCGTCCGCCGCGCCCCGCCGGGCTTTCGCGGGGAACCGCCCCTCGGCTGGGGACTTGTGCATGACCGCGGCCCCATGGGGTGCTATAATGGCGCGATATCCCGGAAGGAGCGCGTGCCTTTGCGAAACGTTTCCGTTCTCCGGCCCCCGGCGCGAATGCGGGCGGCATGGTTTGAAAGGCTCCGGCAGGACGCCGGGGCGATGTGGGTATTGATGCTGGTGTTCATCGCGGGGAGCCTCAACTGCGCGGGGTTTTTGCAGTACGGGCAGACGCTCTCGCACATGACGGGCAACCTGACGCGCCTGGGGCTGTCCCTGGCGGACGGCGCGGGCGGGGCCTTCGCGCTGCTGGCGGGGTGCATCCTCAGTTTCTTCCTGGGGGCGACGCTGTCCGGCTACGGCTTCCCGGAGCACCGCGCGGGGCTTTGGCGGCGCAGCGGCGTGGTGCTGATGGCGGCGGGCGCGGCGCTGATGCTTTCGGACCTGCTGCGCGTGCCCCCGGGCGCGGGCGCCGCGGTGCTGGCCCTGGTGCTGGGGGCGCAGAACGGCCTGGCGCTGCGCTACCGCGGCATCCTCACGCGCACGACGCACATGACTGGCCACCTGACGGACTGCGGCGCCGCGCTGGGGCGCATGGTGCGCGCGCGGTCCTGGCGCGGGGAAAACCTGCGGCTGTTCCTGTTCCACTTCCTGTGCCTGGCGTTCTTCGCGGCGGGCGTCGCCGTGACCGCGGCGAGCGCGGAGTGGCTCCAGGGCCGCTATTCCCTGGACGCCATTGAGCTGGCGGCCTTCTGCTACCTGCTGGCCGGCGCGGGGACCTTCGCGCGCGGGCTGCTGGCGCGTCGGGCGGAGGCGTGAGGCTGGGGACTCAGCGGGGATGTAAATAATGAAGACAAGCCTGCGCCGGAGCGGGGGAATGCCTCGGAGCGCAGGATAACGGCATACAATATTGGCGTTGCCTCCCCATGATGGAAATTGATATGCCTTTCCCAAGCCTTGCAAGGACGGAGGGCTGACGCACCACGGCTGTTACATTGCCCGGCGCCGTATGACTTATTTTATCCGCCTTACCCAACCTTGCAGGAAAGCTGCTGACGGGCACGGCTATCATATTTCCTGGCGCTGATGTAACGGGCGGATTGCCGGGCGCCGCGTCGCGGACGGATATTTCCATGGATTGG
>DATHTQ010000006.1:0-8798 GCA_035463055.1 Candidatus Limnocylindria bacterium | reverse complement strand
ATTGCCCGTGCTGCTCGATGATGGCCTTGCTGATGGCCAGGCCCAGGCCTACGCCCTCGCCTGCGGTGTGGGCGGGGGAGCCGGTATAGAACCGCTCGAACACGCGCTCCGCGTCCTGCGGCGCCACGCCGATGCCGTCGTCCTTGACGGTCACCTCCACGAGGTCGCCCTGCTCCCGAATGTCTATGGATATGTTTCCGCCCTCGGGCGTGTACCGGATGGCGTTGTCCACCAGGTTGATGAGCACCTGCTCGATCTGGTCCGCGGCGCCCAGCGCATATATGTCGTCCCGCTCAAAATCTGTATGGAGGTTCAGTCCTTTCTCCTCCAGCTTGCCAATTTTCGTGATCGCGGCGCGGCGGGCGATCTCGCAGACGTTGAAGGGCGCATGCGTCTCCCGGGGCTGCCCCGCTTCGGCGCGCGAGAGGTCGAGCAGGCCGGAGACCAGGCGGTTCATCCGCCGCGTCTCCTCCAGCACGACCCCGAGGGTCCGCTCCCGGTCCGCCTCCGGCACCGTGCCGTCCAGCATGCCCCGGATGAACCCCTGTATGCTGGTCAGGGGGGAGCGGAGCTCATGGGAGAGGTTGGCGATGAAGTCCCGGCGTGTGCGCTCGGTGGCGGCGATCTGCTTCCCCATGCCCGTGATGGACGCGCTGAGCGCTTCCAGCTCGCGCATCCCGCCGCCCTCGGCGACGGCTTCCGGCGGCAGGCCCGCCATCTCGGCCGCGCTGCCCGCGATGCGCTCCAGCGGGCGGGTCAGGCGTCGGGCGAAGAAGAACACCAGCGCGCCTGCCAGCAGGAAGGAGGCGAGCGCCGCCAGCGCTGCCTGCCGCCACAGGCCGGAGTAGGACGCGCGGACGCTTTGCGCCGCGGTCTGGATGTACACCGCGCCCAGCACCGCGCCGTCGCTGACCCACGGCACCGCGACCGTGAACATCGGCCCGGCGCTGCCCTGCGTGCTCATCGCGACCTCGCGGCCGGTGAGGACCAGGGCGATGGTCCCGGCGACGTCCCGCGCGTCGAAGGCGCTGCGGAGTTCCGCGTCTTCCTCCATAATCGATGCGAAATAGCTCGTGACCCGCCCGGCGCGGTCCACGACGATGCTGTAGGCGTCGTATTCCTCATAGACGCTGCGGATTTTCCGCGCCAGCAGCGCGCGGCCCGGGTTCTGCCCGAACACTGGAAAGCCGTCGGGGAACCCCGCCGTCGTGCCGGAGAGCACGGCGATGTCGTACGCCTGCACCTTGAGCGCCTCGAGCCTTGCCTGCACCTGAGCCTCGCGCGCTGCGTAGGCGAACACCGCAAGCAGCAGCAGCACGCAAAGCAGGATGACCGCCGCCATCATCGCCATCAGGCGGGCAAACATGCTGCGAAGCATCATTCCGCCTCGAACTTGTACCCGACGGACCACACGGTCCGGATCTGCCACCCGAACCGTTCGCTGCCCGGCAGCTTTTCCCTCAGCCGCTTGACGTGCACATCCACGGTGCGGCTGTCGCCGAAGTAGTCGAACCCCCACACCTTCTCCAGCAGCTGCTCGCGCGTGAACACCTGGTTCTTGTGGGAGGCGAGGAAGTACAGCAGCTCCAGCTCCTTGGGCGGCATCTGCACCGCCTCGCCGTCGAACGTGGCCGCGTACGCCGCGAGGCTCACCGTGAGCCCCGGGAAGCGCAGCGTCCCCTCCGTGTCGGCCCCGGTGCTGCGGCGCAGCACGGCCTTGACCCGCGCCATGAGCGCCTGCGGCTCAAACGGCTTGGTCACGTAGTCGTCCGCGCCCAGCGCAAGGCTCTGTACTTTGTCGAAGGTCTCCTCCTTGGCCGAGAGCATGATGACCGGGACGCGGCTGATTTTGCGAAGCTCGCGGCAAACCTCCCAGCCGTCCATGCCGGGCAGCATGATGTCCAGCAGCACGAGCGCGGGCTCGTCCGCCTTCAGGGCGCCCAGCGCGGTATCCCCGCGCGAGAAGGACTTCGTCTCGAACCCCTCGCGCTGCAGGTACATCTCGATGAGGCTCACGATGTTGGGGTCGTCGTCCACGATGAAAATCCGCTGCACTATGTCACCTCAGCGTGACGACCGTCACGCCGGCCTCGCCTTCGCCGTACTTGCCCGGCCGCATCGCGGAGATGTGCCGGTTGCCCTTGAGCGCGTCGCGAAGCCCGGCCCGCAGCGCGCCGGTGCCCTTGCCGTGGATGACGTACACCTCGTGCAGGCCCGCCATCACCGCGTTGTCAAGGTAGTTCTCCACGGCCATCAGCGCCTCGTCAAGCATCATGCCGCGCACGTCCACTTCCATCTTGACCGGGCTTTCCGACGCGCGGGAATGCGCCCGGACCACGCTCTTCGCCTTCGTCCCCGGCTGCGTGGCCCGCTTCAGCTGGTCCGCTGGCACCTTGAGCTTGATGATGCCGGCCTGTACCTGCACCTCGCCCTTCGCGTCCGGGGCGGAGAGCACCGTCGCCTCGGCGTTGTTCACCGCGAGCAGCACGCGCATTCCTTCGCGGACCTCCGCCGGGTCCAGCGAATCGTCGTCCAGGCGCAGCGGCACACCCTCCTCGCTGCCCGCGTTCAGGGTGCGCAGCCTCTGGCGCAGCGGGTTGATTTGCGATGGGTCCGCGTTCTTGAGCCCGCGCAGCTCCTCGAGTACCTCGGCGCTCTCGCGCTTGGCCTTCTCGATGATGCGCCGCGCTTCGTCGCGGGCCTTCTCGCGCGCGCCGCGGCGGAGCTCCTCCATCTCGCGGTGCAGGCGCGCTGCCTCCTCGCGCAGGCGGTCGCTTTCCTCGCGGGCTGCTTCCGCGCTTTCCCGCTCGCGTTCGGCGGCCTGGCGCTGCTGCTCGGCCTTGGCCAGCACGTCCTCGAACATCAGCGTCTCGCGCGAAAGCATGGCCTGGGCGTCCTCGATCAGGCGGGAAGACAGCCCCAGCCTGCGCGAAATCTCGAACGCGTTGCTCTTGCCCGGCACGCCGATGAGCAGCCGGTAGGTGGGGGAGAGGGTGGCGACGTCGAACTCCACGCTCGCGTTGGCGGCGCCGGGCGTGGACAGCGCGAAGGCCTTGAGCTCGCTGTAGTGGGTGGTGGCGACCGTGCGCACGCCAATCTTCAGCATCCGCTGCAAAATAGCCTGCGCGAGGGCGGCGCCCTCCGTCGGGTCGGTGCCCGCGCCCAGCTCGTCGAACAGCACGAGGTCGCCCTTGTCCGCGTCCTCGAGGATGCCTACGATGTTCTTCATGTGGGACGAGAAAGTGGAGAGCGACTGCTCGATGCTCTGCTCGTCGCCGATGTCCGCGAACACGCTCTGGAACACCGCGGCCTCGGTCCCCTCCTGCCCCGGCACCTGCAGCCCCGCCGCAGCCATGAGGGAGATGAGCCCCACGGTCTTGAGCGTGACGGTCTTGCCGCCGGTGTTGGGGCCGGTGATGACCAGGCAGGTGAAATCCTTCCCCAGCCACAGGTCGCAGGGCACGACGCTCTCCGGCGGGATCAGCGGGTGGCGCACCCGCACGAACCGCAGCCAGCCTTTGTCATTCAGTTTCGGCCTGACGCAGCGCATCTCGCGCGCGAGCGCGGCCTTGGCGAACCGGAAATCCATCTCGACCAGGATGTCGACGTTTGTGCGGATGTCGGCGGCATGGTCCGCGGCGCGGGCGGACAGCTCCGCCAGGATGCGGCGGATCTCCTCCGATTCCTTCAGCTCCCACTGGCGCAGCTCGTTGCCAAGCTCCACCACGGCGGTCGGCTCGATGAACAGCGTCGCGCCGGAGCTGCTTTGGTCGTGCACGAGCCCGGGGACTTGGGCGCGGTATTCCTGGCGCACCGGCAGCACGTAGCGGCCGTTGCGCACCGTGACCAGGCTGTCCTGCAGGTACTTCGCGCTCTGCTGCCCGTGGGCGATCTGCTGGAGCTTCTCGCGGATGCGGTCGCCGGTGAGGCGCATCCTGCGCCGGATGTCGGCCAGCGCGGGGCTGGCCCCGTCGGCGATCTCCTCCTCGGAGATGATGGCGTCGCTGATGGTGCGCTCCAGCGGACGCAGCGGCATCAGCGCGGACGCGAGCGCGCTGAGGGATGGCGTGCGCTCCCTGTCGCCGTCCTCCAGCGCGCGCTGCGCGGCGCCAGCCGCGCGCAGGCTGGCCGCGATGTCCAGCAGCGCCCGGGGCGAAAGCGAAGCGCCCTTCTCCGCCAGGCCGACCGTGTGGCCGACGTCCGTGAAGGGGATGATCGGGCTGTCGCCCCGCCGGAGCAGCACGAGCAGCGCTTCCTCGGTCTCGTCCTGGGCGTGTGCCGCTGCGGAGAGCGAAGCGTGGGGGACCAGGGCCAGGCAGCGGTCCCTGCCCGGTTCCGTCAGCGCGAGCGCGGCGAGCCGGTCGCGAATCTTGGTGAACTCCAGGGTCCTGAGGGATTTCTCGTTCATCACAACTCCAGCAGGGCGGATTTGATCGCACAGTCCGTATGGATTATAAAGGCTTTTCGCCGCAAGCGAAAGCGCGGAAACCGTCATCCCGCGTTCCTGTGCCAGTTTCCATATGCATATGTGTGGCGGGAGGGCAGCGGCCGGCATGCCGGCTGCCCGGCGCGATCGGGGGTCAAGCTTCCTCAGCGGAAGGTTTCCTTCAATCCAACTGGGAGATGCGCTTCACAGCGTCGGCGGCAGGCACGAGCTTGATATTCTTCCCGAGGTTCTTTCCAAATCGGGCTGCTTCGTTTGCGGCGTTTACACCGGCGCCCGGCGCATTTCCGGCGGCCTCTCCCTCGCCGTCACGGGCATGCCCGTTGTTCCCGTTCTTCCCGGGCACCAGCCCGGCGGCGTACCGCAGGCGCACGCTGCGGTCGCGGAAGCTGGTGATGTAGTCGTTCATCCCCGCCGTGGAGTCGTGGATGAAGTCGTAGTACGAGCCGGCGCTCTCGGCGCTGTCGGCGGAGGAGGCGATGCCGGTCGCGACGTCGTATCCCTCGATGGTGTCCGACCTCCCGGTCACGCTTTCCTGGATTTCCGGGTAGAGGACTTTCCCAGGCGCCGACATCCGCAGCAGCGCCGCCTCATCGTCGATCAGGCCGCTGGGGTTGAATTCGGCCATGAACTCCATGTCGCCCGTCAACTGCTCCTGGATGAAGGCGTTGCGCGTGTACCTGCGGACTCCGTCTTCCGATATTGCGCTGCTCTTCCCGCTCGCACGCCTGTGAGGCCGAGGGCCGTAGCTCTGCATCAGGTGCTCGTTGCCCGTGACCGACTCCTGGATGAAGCCCTGTTCCCTGTCTTCCGCGCTCTGGGATTCGGGCCCCTCTTCCTCAGTGTCGCCGTGCGGGGCATCTTCCGGGTCCTCGCGGGATGCGGAAGCGTCCTGCGCTTTCTCGAGGTGGCTGCGCAGCCGGTCGGCCTCCGCCTGGGCGCGCATATACTCGTCCGCGAGGCGCAGCGCGGCGAACACCGCGGCGCCCTCCGGGTCGTTGCGTCCGCTGACCGCCGCCGCTTCCTGGGCGTAGCGGTTCACCAGGTCGCCTACGCGCTGGTAATGCTCCGCGTCCTCCACGCCGGACAATTCATACCGCCTCCCAAGGACGATGACGGTGAGGCGGGTTTCCGGCGCGTTCACTTCTTCGCGAAGGGAAACTGGACGCCCTTCGTATCCACGCGAACCTGGCGGATGGCCTGCTTTTCCAGCGGCCTGTCGTTCATGTCCCGCCGCTGGCGGACGATGGCGTCGACATGCTCCATGCCTTCGGTGACCTTGCCGAACGCGGCGTACGCCCCGTCGAGATGCGGGGAGTCCGCCACCATGATGAAGAACTGCGAGCCCGCGGAGTCGGGCCGGGCGCTGCGCGCCATGCTGAGCACGCCGCGGGTGTGCCGCAGCGGGTTCTTCACGCCGTTCTGGGAGAATTCCCCCTTGATGGAATACCCCGGCCCGCCGGTGCCGGTGCCCTGCGGGCAGCCGCCCTGCACCATGAAGCCCGGGATGACGCGGTGGAAGGTAAGCCCGTCATAAAAACCGGCGTTCGCCAGCTCCGTGAAGTTCCCAACGCTCTCGGGAGCGTGTTCCGGGTACAGCTCCCCCCGGATGCTCCCGCCGTTTTCAAGTTCCATGATAAATACGGGCAATTCGCTCATATTGCCTCCATTTCTTTTATTTGGTACGAAAATAAACGGAGCCGCACATCCGCTGGCACAAGTATACCTGTACGGCGAGTGAATAAACAATAACCAATATAATGACAAATTTCCTACGCTCTGGATAACCGGGCGGGAGCCGCGGCCGTCGGCAAAAAGCGGCGTTCGGCAGGAGCCCGCTTGTCCAGGGAGCGGCCGCAGCAGGAACGAGCATCGGCCCGCGCCGGTTCACCAGTCGAAAAAATCCGTGCGCAGGCTTGACAGTTCCCGCCGCATTATGTAAGATATTCCTTGCCGCTCAAACGGTGCGGCAACCTTCGGGGTGTAGCGCAGCCTGGTAGCGCACGTGCTTTGGGAGCATGGGGCCGGGGGTTCAAATCCCTTCACCCCGACCATTTTCGGGTTGAAGACAACGTGGCCCCGTGGTCAAGCGGTCAAGACACCGCCCTTTCACGGCGGTAACAGGGGTTCGAGTCCCCTCGGGGTCACCACTCCGCCAGCCTCATCCCGCTTCCCGCCCGTACAGCGGGGAGTCCATGTCAATGAGGCAGCGCCGGTTCCGTCCATGCCGCAGGGGATCAGGGCCTTTAGCTCAGTTGGTCAGAGCGGCCGGCTCATAACCGGTTGGTCCGGGGTTCAAGTCCCTGAAGGCCCACCACACCTGGCCCGGTAGTTCAGTTGGTTAGAATGCCAGCCTGTCACGCTGGAGGTCGAGGGTTCGAGCCCCTTCCGGGTCGCCAACAAACAAGGCAGCGCGCCGAGACTTGGGCGCGCTGCCTCTTTTATATAGCGATGTGCGCGGCAAAATGTGTCGCATCGGCCGACGAAAGTGTGCGTGTTCGGACGATTGCACCGCCGTGTGTCCTTAGTAAAACACCATGCCGGCGTTCAGGTGCGCCATCCCGGCTGAAATGCATGCGCGCACATCGAAAAATGCCTCCAAAAGCGCGTATTTTCTTTGATTCACCGACACATTTTTGGTTGCTGGGGTATATTCCCTCTGTAACCTCAGATTGGAAAGGAGAAAGTATGGGCATCATTTCCTGGATCATCCTCGGTGCGCTGGCGGGATGGATCGCCAGCAAGATCATGGGGCGCGACGCGCAGATGGGCGCCATGGCCAACATCGTGGTCGGCATCGTGGGCGCGCTGCTTGGCGGCTTCATCATGAGCCTGCTGGGCAACTACGGCGTGACCGGCTTTGACATCCGGTCCTTCCTGGTGGCGCTGGGCGGAGCAATCCTGCTGCTCGCCATCTTCCGCGGGTTCCGGCGCGGCGTCTGAACCTACAGGCGTGCGGGCGTTCACCGCGCATCGCACGCTGAGATGAAACCGGCAACCCGGGGGCTTCGGCTTCCGGGTTTTCCTTTATGAGGGCGGCGTGCGGCCGCCTTTTGACATCAGCCGACACCAGTACATTTCAGGCCCATTCCATGCGGATGCGGACACCCCTTCATGCTAAGTGATATTGACACCGCGCGCCCGGAATGCTACATTGCAGCCAGCATCAAAGCGCCGCTCCGGGAGGATGACTCCCGGAAACCATCGCGCGGCCAGCCACGCCCCGCACCCCGCTCCGCAAGCGGCGGAGTGATAATAAAGGAGGATTGCCATGAGGAAAACACTCTCGCTCATCCTGGCTGCCCTGCTCGTGCTGTCCCTGTCCCTGGGCGCCGTCGCCCAGACGAAGGACTGGGAAATCGTCGTCGTGCCCAAGGACGCCTCCAACCCCTGGTTCGTGCACATGAAGACCGGCGTGGACGCCTACGCGGCGGAGCACAAGGTCAACGCCTACCAGAAGGGCACGGCCGAAATCGACGCGACCCTGCAGGCGCAGCTGATCCAGGACCTCATCGCCCAGGGCGTGGACGCCATCTGCGTGGTCCCCGTCAACCCCGAGTCGCTGGAGCCGGTGCTCAAGCAGGCCATGGACGCGGGCATCGTCGTCATCGCGCATGAAGGCGCCAACCTGACCAACGTCCATTATGATATCGAGGCCTTCTCCAACGAGCAGTACGGCGCGTTCATCATGGACAACCTGGCCGAGGCCATGGGCGGCGAAGGCCTGTACACGACGATGGTCGCGCACGTGACCAACGCCAGCCACAACGAGTGGGCGGACGGCGGCGTCGCGCACCAGAAGGCGACCTATCCGAACATGACCCTGCTGGAGGCTGAGCCGCGCGTGGAGTCTGAGGACAACGGCGACGTCGCCTACAACAAGGCCAAGGAGCTCTTCAAGAAGTACCCGGACCTCAAGGGCATCATGGGCACCTCTTCCTACGACGCCCCGGGCATTGCCCGCGCCATCGAGGAACTCGGCCTGATCGACAAGGTCTTCACCTCCGGCACCGGCCTGCCCGCCGCCAACAAGGCGCTGCTCGAGAGCGGCATCGTCAAGACCCTCACCCTGTGGGACTCCGCGCTGGCCGGCCAGGCGATGGTCGCCCTCGCGCTCAAGGTCCTCAACGGCGAGGAAATCACCGAGCCCGTTGACCTCGGCGTCGAAGGCTACAGGGCGCTCACGTTCAAGCCCGGCAGCGACAAGGTGCTCGAGGGCCAGGGCTGGGTCGTCATCGACAAGAACAACGTAGACAGCTTCGGCTTCTGATACCCGTGACTCCTGGACGGTCCCTGCCTTCGCGGGCGGGGGCCGTCCGTCTGTGCGGCTGCAGGGAAAATTAGGGAGCGGGCG
>DATHTQ010000005.1:0-6016 GCA_035463055.1 Candidatus Limnocylindria bacterium | reverse complement strand
AAGCTCTTCCATACGTTCTGCGCGGTGAGCATGATGGCTGTGTTCATCGGTAGTACCCGAAGTGCCGGTTCAGGCGGTCGAAGAGCCAGCTGAGCACGCTGTTGAGCAGCAGGTACACCGCGCCAGCGATGAACAGCGGCTCCAGCGACCCTACGGTGTTCGCAGCGTTTCGAGCGACGCGGTACATCTCCACCATGCCGACCGCCGTGACCAGCGCGGTGTCCTTGAGGAGGGTGATGACCTCGTTGCTGACGGGCAGCACGATGTTCTTGACCACCTGCGGAAGCACGATGGTCATGAACGCCTGGCCCCGTGTCATGCCGAGCACCTGCGCGGCCTCGCGCTGGCCGCGGGGGACCGCCTGCACGCCGCCGCGGTAGATTTCCGCGAAGTAGGCGGCGTAGTTGGCCGCGAACGCGATGACCACGGAGGTCATGCGGCCCAGCGCGCCGCCCACGATGAGCGGGAGGAAGAAGTAGACGGTGAACACCTGCAGGATCAGCGGCGTGCCCCGCATGATGAGGATGTACAGGCACACGGGCGCTTGTACCGCGCGGGACCTGCTCATGCGCATCAGCGCCAGGACCATGCCCAGCGGCAGGGAGAACAGCAGCGTCAGGCCGAACAGGGTCATCGTGACCCCAAGGCCTTCGGCCATCTGCCCCATCAGCGTGAGCAGCCGGGCGGGGTTGTTGAGGTATTTCATTTTATTCTCCAGGGGCCGCATACCTCCCCATACAGCCGGGAGCCGGCTTTTCGGCCGGCTCCCGGGTCCATGGGTGAAGGTTTACGGCTGGCTTTCCAGCCCGATGGTCGTGATGTCGGTGCCGAACCATTTCTCGCTGACGGCTTCCAGGGTGCCGTCCGCGCGCATCTCCAGCAGCAGCTCGTCCACCTTGTCGCGCAGGGCGAGGTCACCCTTGCGGAACCCGATGCCGAACTCCTCCTGCGCGAGGGACTCCTCGAGCACGACGAAGGGGTAGTCGTTGATGGTCATGTTGTAGGTCGCCACGATGACGTCCAGCAGCACCGCGTCCACGCCGCCCAGGTTGAGGTCCATCAGCGCGGTCAGGTTGTCGTCAAAGGGCACGACCTCGCCCAGGGAGGCCTTGAAGTCCGCCGCCTCGTCCAGCGCGTCGTTGGCGCTGGAGCCGGCCTGGATGCCCAGCTTCTTCCCGGCAAGGCCCGCAAGGCCGGTGATCCCGTCCGCCTCGCGCACCACCACCACCTGGATGTTCTTCATGTATGGCATGGAGAAGCTCATCGTCTCCATGCGCGCGGGGGTGATGGTCATGCCGTTCCAGATAGCGTCGATATGATGGGCGTTGAGTTCCATTTCTTTTGCGTCCCAATTGATGGGCTGTGTGACAAGTTCCACGCCAAGTCGGTTGCTGACTTCCCTGGCGAGGTCGATGTCGAAGCCGACGATCTCGCCGGAGTCCGCGTCCACGAAACCCATGGGCGGGAAACCGACGTCCAGTCCGATGACGAACTGGCCTTTGTCCAGAATGGCCTGCAGCGAGTTGTCCGCGCCCGAGCCGGCGAGTGCCGGGACGGTGGCGAATGCCATGAGCGCGACGACGAGTGCCAGGAACCTCTTCATGACCTATCTCCCTCTTTCTTCCGTATTTCGGCGTCAAGGCCGATAAAGCTATCCTATCATGAAAACGCCTCCCGGGAAGATACCCCGGAAGGCGTTTGATGTATTTATCCTGTACCTGCGCTAATCCAGCAGCGCCGCCTCGTCCTCGCCGTACACGGGGATACCCTGGGAGAGCAGCAGCGCGGCGGTGACGCCGTCTCCCGGGACGAGCGTGCCGGTGAACGTGCCGTCGTACACCTTCCCCTTCCCGCACGAGGGGCTGCGCAGCTTCAGGACAGCGGCCCCGCACCCGCAGAGGCGGCATACGTCCAGCGCGCGGGAGGCCCCGAGGGCGAAGGCCTCGGTGACGTCCTGTCCCTCCCTGGTGCGTACGCGCCCGCACATGATCTCACACGGCGGCCGGGGCGTGGGGAGGCCGCCCAGCTGCTCCGGGCAAACCGGAACGAGGGTGTGCTTCCTGGCCAGCGCGCGCAGGTCCGCCATGGCCGGGGTCCCGTCATACCGCGTCGGGAGACCCATCAGGCAGGCGCTGACGAGCAGGACCATCAGGCGATGTCCAGCGCGATCTCGATCATCTGGGTGAATGACTCCTGCCGCTCCAGGGCGCTGAGCTCCTCGCCGGTCTTCGGGTTGTCCGACACCGTGAGCAGCGCCAGGGCGCGCTTCCCCGCGCGAGCGGCGTTGAGGTATAGGGCGTACGCCTCCATCTCCACGGCCAGCACGCCCAGCTTCTCCAGCATCCCCGCCGCCGCGGTCTCGTCGTAAAACACGTCGGAGGAATATATGGGGCCGAACGCCATGCCCACGCGCATGCGGTGGGCGGCGTCCTCCGCCGCGCGCAGCAGCCCCCAGTCCGCGCAGGGCGCGAGCGTGCCTGGGAAGCCGAACTGCGCGCCGTAGCACGAGGTCGTGTAGCAGCTGACCGCGGCGACGACGTCGCGCAGCCGGAGCTTCTGGCTGATGACCCCCGCGCTGCCCACGCGGATGATGGAATCCACGTCATAGAAGTTGAACAGCTCGTAGGAATAGATGCCGATGGACGGCATGCCCATGCCGGACGCCATCACGGATACCGGCTTGCCCCTGTACTTCCCCGTATACCCGTGGATGCCCCGCACCTCGTTGACGAGACGCGCGCCTTCCAGGAAGTTCTGCGCGATGAACCGGGCGCGCAGCGGGTCGCCGGGCATAAGGACGGTGGGGGCGAAGTCGCCGGGCCTGGCCGAGATGTGGGGGGTGGGTGCGGGCATGGGGTTCCTCCTTGTTTATTCTCAGGCGGGGGCGCCGGGGGAGCGGCCGCGCTGGCCGCCCGCGTACACGCCGGTCAGGATTTCCGTTACGTAGGCGTCCGGGTCCGGCAGGCCGGGCTGGGATAGCGCTTCCTCCGCCGCGGCGCCGTTGTCGTATGGAAGGGTGACCATGCGCACCTCCAGTGGGCCGGGCTTGTCCCCGGCCTCACCCTCGAGGATGGCATACTGCACCATCGGGACGCCCAGCGCGTTGCCCACCGAGCCGATGTTCATGATCTGCCCTCCCAGCGTGCGCAGGCCCTGGCGGTGGCAGTCCCCGTAGACCAGCATGTCGAAGGCGGGCTCCAGCAGCTCGGCCAGGTCCTCCCGGCTGTCCTGGATGTTGAGCAGGCGCTTCATGACCGGCCGCCCGTGGATGAAGCGGATGCGGCGGCCCGCGATGGTGAGGTGCCGCTCGCGCGGGAGGGAGGCGAGCCTCGCCAGGCGCGCCTCGCCGAGCTGGCGGTGGTAGAAGGCGTCGCGGGGGAACTCCTTCCGCCCGATGCCGTAGTCCCAGTTGCCGCCGAGGATGAAGGCGCAGTTGGCGAACGCCCAGTCGAAGGTGAGGTCCGACGAGGGGCCCTTGCCGACGAGGTCGCCCAGGCACCAGGTCTCGTCCGCCCCGCGCCGGGCGAGGTCTGCCTCCAGCGCGCGCACGGCAGTCATGTTGCCGTGCAGGTCGGACACCAGGGCCAGCCTCACGCCCGCTCCTTTGCGGCCCGGGCCAGCCAGCCGAACAGCGCCTGGTGCGCCGGGCGTTCGGCGGCGAGCGTCTCCGGGTGCCACTGCACGCCGACGACGGGGCGGCGGTCTATAAACTCCACGGCCTCGATGATCCCGTCCGCGCTGACCGCGGATATTAAAAGCCCTTTCCCCAGCGCCTTCACCGCCTGGTGGTGGCGGGAGGATACGGGCAGGCTGTCCGCGCCCAGGATTGCATGCAGCAGCGTGCCGGGGGCGACGCGCACGCCGTGCGGCTCCGGCTCCTTCGTTTGGTGAGTTATTGCGGAGCCCGTCTGCGCCGGGACGTCCTGGTACAGCGTTCCGCCCAGGGCGACGTTGAGCACCTGGATGCCGCGGCAGATGGCCAGCACGGGCTTGCCCAGCGCCAGCGCCGCGCGGGCGATGGCCAGGTCCGCCATGTCGCGCGCGGGGACGACCGGCCCGCATTCGTCCATGCGCCGCTCGCCGTAGATTTCGGGGTCGATGTCCGGGCCGCCGATGAGGACGACCGCGTCCGCACGCGAGACTTCCTCCAGCGCCCAGCTGTCCCACCCCCCGAAATCCTCCGGGGGCAGGGCGGTGAAAAGCGGCTCCGCGCCCGCGCGCCGGACGGCCGCGGGGTAGTCTTCGGGGATTTTCAGGGGGGCGGACGGGGGGGAGAGCAGGATGTTTGTCATCGGTTTCCTTCCGTGCGTACAAGCCTCTGGATTATAACACCATACGCGGTGATTTTTCTTGTATTTTCACCAATTTCTCATTTGATTGGCGGGGTTGGGTATGTTATACTCCGCAGGGTCAAATCGCAGCTTGCCGCCTCCCCCGGCACGCGTTTGGAGGTCACATGGCGAGGAAGAACAGCCAGTCCACATCCCCTGGCAGTGGCCTGTTCGCGGGCCTGCTTGCCGCCGGCGGCACGCTGATGCTGTACTCGGTCTTTTTCAATTTCCACCGGGGCATCCACTACCTCATCGGCGGCGCCCTGGCGGCGCTGGTGGGCCGGGTGGCGTACATCATGTTCTCCGGCCTGGACACCAGCAAGAAGGCGCCCTCCGTCGAGGACCTGCCGGTCACCGGCAACGAGGCGGTGGACCGGCTGGTAAAGCGCGGGCAGGAGATGCTGGCGCAGATACGGCACGAGAACGAGCTGATCCCGGACCCCGTCCTCTCCGCGCGCATCGACGAGCTGGAGGGCATCACCGGGCGCATCTTCCGCACCGTCATCGAGCAGCCGGGCAAGGCCCCGCAGATCCGGCGGTTCATGGATTACTACCTCCCCACCACGCTCAAGATGCTCACGGGTTACCGCAAGCTGACCGAGCGCGGCGTGACCGGGGAGAGCGCGCGGGAGACCAAGGCGCGCATCGAGCAGGCCATGCAGGTCGTGCTGGGCGCTTTCAAGAAGCAGCTGGAAACGCTGTACCAGAACGACATGCTGGACATTTCCACCGATATCGACGTACTGGAGACCATGCTCAAGCAGGACAGCCTGCTGGCCAGCGATTTCGGCCCCGGCGTACGCCAGGGCTCGTCCGGCGCTTCCGGTGCGTCCGCGGCGCAGCAACAGAAGGAGGAGTGACCCCATGAGCGAATCCGGCGACACCACCCGCAGGGCACAGGACACGGCTTCCCTTCAGCAGACCGCGCAGGCGGCCGCCCAGGCCATCGGGGCGGTGGAGGAAGCCGCGACGAGGCCGCTGCCGCAGCTCAACCTGAGCAGCGAGACCGCCGACCGGCAGAAGGTCGAGGCGGTCATCGACCAGCTGGAGAAGGCCCAGAAGACCGCCCCCGTCGCGCCGGACGTGCAGGCGAAGCTGGCCAGCGACCTGGACAGCAGCCTGACCAAGGAAGAGCGAAAGGCCGTGGAGGAGTTCTCCGCCCGCATCGACGTCACCAACCCGCAGCACGTTATGCTCTACGGCGCGGAGGCGCAAAAGAAGGTGTCCGACTTCGCGGACACCATCCTGGGCGAGGTCAAGAACACGGACGCGGGCAGCGTCGGCAACGACCTCAGCCGCCTCATCGGCGAGCTGCGCACGTTCGAGGTCTCCGCCGAGCGGCCCAAGGGCCTGCGCGCGCTGTTCACCAACGCCCGCAAGCACATCGCGCAAGTGCAGGCGCGCTTCGACGACGTGGCCGGCAACGTGTCCACCATCGCCACCACGCTGGAGGGGCACCAGGTGCAGCTGCTCAAGGACGTGTCGATGTTCAACCACCTCTACGACATGAACCTCGAGTATTTCCGCGAGCTGACGATGTACATCGTCGCGGGGGAGAAGCGCCTTGCGCAGATCCGCGCAACGGACATCGTGCGCCTGAAGGAACAGGCGACCAAGAGCGGCGACACGCTGGACGCCCAGAAGGCAAGCGACCTGGAGCAGGCGGCCGACCGGTTCGAGAAGAA
>DATHTQ010000004.1:0-4918 GCA_035463055.1 Candidatus Limnocylindria bacterium | reverse complement strand
GTCTACATCGGCTCCTACGCGGACATGAACGAGCGGCTCATCTCCGCCATCGCCGCGGGCGACGTGCCCGCCATCGCGACCTCCAACACCTCCTACCCCGCCGCCTACGGCGAGAGCGGCATCCTCGAGGTGCTGGACCCCTACATCGCGGCCACGGGCTTTGACGTCGCCGACTTCGGCGAGGGCCTCATCGCCTCCACGAGCTACGACGGCGAGCAGATCGCCCTGCCCTACCTGATCTCCACCCAGGTCCTGTACTACAACAAGACCGCGGCCGAGGCCGAGGGCATCGAGATCCCGAAGACCCTGGACGAGATGGGCCCGTTCCTCGAGAAGGCCACCAAGTTCAACGCCGACGGCAGCACCGCCCGCTGGGGCACCATCTTCGCCGGCTGGGACTACTGGTACTTCGAGATGCTCTACAAGAACAACGGCGTGTTGGTCGTCGACGTGGAGAACAACACCACCGACGTCAACAGCGACGCCGCGGTGGCCATCACCGAGCAGCTCAAGGAGTGGGTGGACAAGGGCTACGCCTACTTCGCCTACGGCACCGGCGCCTCCTCCACGATGCGCCAGGCGTTCTGGGACGGCAACGCGTTCAGCGTGTTCCACACCTCCTCCCTGTATGACACCTACGTCTCCTCCGTGGGCGACAAGTTCGAGGTCGGCATGGCGTGGCTGCCCGGCGGCAACGACGGCGAGACCTTCACCAGCGAAGTCGGCGGCGCCGTCATCCTGATCCCCGAGAAGGCCTCCCAGGCCCAGAAGAACGCCGCGTGGGAGCTCATGCAGTTCATGACCAGCCCGGAGATCAACCTCTACTGGGCGGACAAGACCGGCTACTTCCCGACCCGCCAGTCCGTCATGGGCACGCCGGAGTACGAGGAGTACCTGTCCCGCAAGCCCGCGATGCAGTCGGTCGTCTCGATGGCCAGCTGGATCAACCCGCGCAACCAGGCCCCCGCGTACGACACCGCCGCCAACCTCTGGCGCGACGCGCTGGCCAAGATCCTCGTCGAGGGCGCGCCCGTGCGGCAGACCCTGGACATGGTGGCCGGGGAGATCACCGAGCTGCTGGAAGACCAGTAACCCTGTTTGGGAGGCGCGCCTCCCAACGGAACCCTTGGTACCCTGACTTGCAGGCCGGGGGGAAGGCGGTCCTTCCCCCGGCCTTTGCTGAACCGCGGAGGTCCTATGTCTGACACCGCCCTGCCCGCGCCGCGCCGCGTGCCCGCGGGCCTGAGGAACGCCAGCGCGGGAAAGCACGCGGCCGCCCTGCTGCTCGCCGCCCTGGGGATCGCCCTGGTGCTCGCCGGGGTGTTCGGCTACCTGGTGGGCGACCTGCAGGCCGACGTACTCGGCTTCCCCGCCCTGCGCGGGGACGTCATGGCCGCGCGCAAGGAAGCGCGCAGCGCCGGGGTGAGCCTGGGGGGAACCCTGGGCCTGCTCAGCGCCGTCATGGACACCTCGGTCATCCTGTTCATCGCAGGCGCCCTGCTGGTATATACGTCCCTCATGCTCCTCTACCAGCCGTGGGAGCGCTTCAAGGACTTCGCCTGCGTGCTGCCGGCCGTGGCGTTCTTCCTCATCTTCGTCTATTACCCCATGGTGGACCTGCTGCGCATCAGCTTCACCAACTGGAACCTCATCCGCGACGACTACGGGTTCGTGGGGCTGCGCAACTACACGTGGCTGTTCTCCGGCAGCGGCTGGCGCTACTTCACGGAGTCGATGGGCGTCACGTTCACCTACACGCTGTGGGAGGTCGGGCTGACGCTGGCGTTCGGCATGCTGCTGGCGCTGCTGTTCAACCGCATGACCCCGGCGTTCAACGCGATGCGCACCGTCATCTTCATGCCGCGCTACATCGCGGTCGCCACCAGCGCCATCGTGTTCATCTGGATCCTCAACGGCAACTACGGCATCCTCAACCACGTGCTGTCGCTGTTCGGCATCCGGGGGCCCGACTGGCTCAACACCGAGCGCACCGCCCTGACCGGCGTGCTGTTCCTCACGTTCTGGCGCGTGACGGGCTACGCGATGATGATCTACCTCTCGGCGATGAAGGGCATCCCGCAGGACTATTACGAGGCGGCGGACATCGACGGTGCGGACGGCGCGCAGAAGTTCCGCTTCATCACCCTGCCGATGCTGGCGCCCACGACGCTGTTCCTCGTCGTCACGACGTTCATCGCGAGCATGCGCGTCTTCCAGTCCGTGGACGTGATGACCTCCGGCGGCCCCGGGCGGGCGACCAACGTGATGGTGCAGTGGGTGTACAACCTCGCCTTCCGCGAGTTCCGCGTGGACCGCGCGGCCGTGGTGTCCCTCGCCTTCTTCGTCATCCTGCTGGCCGTCACGGCGCTGACGATGCGTTGGTCCAGGAGGAACGTGTCCTATGACTCTTAACACAGGCGTCCTGCGCCGAGGCCACCTGCTGCGCATGCGCCAGTCCGGCTGGTTCGACATCATCCTGCTCATCGCCGCCGCGGGGCTGGCGCTCACCATCCTGGGCGCGGCGGGCGAGGTCCTGTACGCCCTGGCCATGGGCAGGGTCACCCCGGACATGAACGCGTTCGAAATCCGCCGGTCCATCCCGTCCCTCGCGCACTCCCGCGGGTCGCTGCTGGGCATCGGCGGGGGGATGCTGGCGGGCTGCGCGCTGGCGCTGCTGTGGATGCGCTTCGTGACGCCCCTCATCCGTGCCAGCGTCCCCGCGCGCCGGGCCGTCTCCTACCTCAAGGTCTTCCTGCGCTACGCCGCGGCCGTCGCGTACACCCTGGTCATCCTGTTCCCCATCTACTGGATGATCATCTCCTCCCTCAAGACCAGCCAGGAGCTGCTGCTCCCCGTGCCCACGCTGTGGCCGCGGGCGTTCGCCTGGGAAAACTACCCCGACGTGCTCGCCCGCGCGCCGTTCGGGCTGTACTTCTTCAACACCATCGTCAGCACGTTCTTCATCATGCTGGGCGAGGTGGTCATCGGCACCTTCGCGGCCTACGGCTTCAGCAAGGGCCGCTTCGCGGGGAAGAACGCGCTGTTCATCCTGGTGCTGGGCGCGCTGATGATCCCCATCCAGGTGACCTTCGTGCCCATCTACGTGCTCATCTCGCGCCTGGGGTGGATGAACTCGTTCCCGGGCCTCATCGTGCCCAACCTCGTCAGCGCGTACTTCATCTTCATGCTCCGCCAGACGTTCCTGTCCGTGGACGACAGCTACCTCGACGCCGGGCGCGTGGACGGCATGGGCCGCGTCTCCACGATGGTGCACGTGCTCGTGCCCATGTGCGCCCCCACGATGATCACCATCAGCATCATCTCGTTCATCAACGGGTGGAACAGCTACTTCTGGCCCAAGATGATCACGACGAGCAACGCCCGGCGCACCATCGCCGTCGGCGTCGCCCACCTGCGCGAGACGTTCGCGGGCATGGAGACGTCCAACTACAACGACATGATGGCGGGCGCGGTGCTGGCCATCGTGCCGGTGGTGCTGCTGTTCCTGGTGCTGCAGCGGTACATCATGACCGGGTTCAGTAAAGCCGCGATGAAATAGGCGGGACGGTACGGGGGCCCCGCCCCCTGACCTCAATTCACAATAGTCGTTTAACTTCGCTGCCGCTCGTCAAACTCCTTTGCTCATTGGGCTGCCATGCCGCCTTCTTCCCGCACGGCGGGCAGCGGCATTTTGCCCCCCCGGCCGGGGAGTTCCTCCCCGGACCCCGGAATACAGCCAGCCTATTCAGGGCTGGCTGCCTTTTTACGGCCGGAATGGCCGCAGGGGTATCATCTCAATAGGCGGCAGAGGGATATCCCGATATAATGCCCTGCCGCCGGACGGACGGATTGGAGGCATGATGAGGCGCCTGTTTGCCATATTTATCCTGTTGCTGATGCTCCCCGGACTCGCCCTGTCACAGGGGTACGACGCCGTCATGGACACCTCGGGGGACGCGGGGCGGCTCACGTTCCGCTTTATCGCGATGGACACGACCAACGGCGAGAAGGCCGGGGACGCCGCCGTCGTCACCTCGCCCGACGGGAAGGTCATGGTCATCGACGCGGGCGAGCCGACCGCCGCGCCCCACGTCGTCCGGGCGCTGGAGGCGATGGGGGTAACAGCCATCGACGCGCTCGTGCTGTCCCACCCGCACGTCGACCACGTGGGCGGCATGCCCGCGCTGCTGCGGGCGTTCGAGGTGAAGGCCGCCTACGCGAGCCAGCTCGACTACGACACCTCCTACACGCGCGACTTCCTGCGCGCCCTGGACGAGGAGGGCATCGCGCTCACCCGCCTCGCGCGCGGCGACGCGCTGCCCTTCGGGGAGGAGGTGTCCGTGTCCGTCCTCTCCCCCGGGGAGACCATCGAGTACTACGACAAGTACCCCGAGGGCTCCACCCAGTTCATCAACGACCTCAGCCTCGTGCTGATGATCGAGTACCGGGGCACCAAGGCGCTGTTCTCCGGCGACCTGTACACGCTGGGCGAGCGGGCCGTGCTGGACCTGGGGGACAGCGTGGACGCGGACCTGTTCAAGGTGAACCACCACGGCGACAAGACGTCCTCCGGGAAATCGTGGCGCGAGGCGGTGTCCCCCGCGGTCGCCGTCATCACGCACAACGCCCTGGCCGACATGCGCGTGCCGCAGCAGTTCGAGAGAGAAGGCGCCGCGGTATACCACACGTTCCTGAACGGCAGCGTGCGCGTGCGGACCGAGGGCGGCGGGGTGCTGGAAGCGGTCACGGAGAAATAGCGCCCCGCGTGGCCGAACCTTCTCCGCTGTGCCCTGAGCGCGCATGCGCGGCGTCCCGGTCCGCCGTAACCGCTTTCGGCGGGCCTGCTGTTTGACGAAATATCACAAAGCCGCGCGGGAGTCCCGCGCCGTTTGACATTCACCAGTATACGCACTATACT
>DATHTQ010000003.1:0-4227 GCA_035463055.1 Candidatus Limnocylindria bacterium | reverse complement strand
GGGCCGATGTCGCCCTGAGGTCCGGTGGGTCCGATGTCACCCTGGTCGCCCTTCGGGCCGGTGGGTCCGATCTCGCCCTGCGGGCCCATGGGGCCGGTGGGTCCGATGTCACCCTGCTCGCCCTGCGGGCCGGTGGGTCCGATGTCACCCTGGTCGCCCTTCGGGCCTTGCGGTCCGGTGGCGCCGGTTGCTCCAGTGAAGCCCCTGGGGCCGAGCGGGCCGCACGGGCCCATAGGTCCAGTCACGCCCTTGGGTCCGATGGGGCCCATGGGGCCGGTGGGTCCGATGGGTCCTACGGGGCCCATGGGTCCGGTAGGTCCAACTTCACCTTGTTCACCCTGAGGTCCGGTGGGTCCGATGTCACCCTGGGGTCCGGTGGGTCCGATGTCGCCCTGCGGGCCCATGGGGCCGGTCGGGCCGACCTCACCCTGCTCGCCCTGCGGGCCGGTGGGTCCGATGTCGCCCTGGGGTCCCATGGGGCCGGTCGCGCCAGTCGCGCCAGTCGCGCCCTTGGGTCCGGGCAGGCCTTGGTAACCTCTCGGGCCGATGGGTCCGCACGGGCCCATGGGTCCGGTCACGCCCCTGGGGCCTTCAACGCCGGGCAAGCCCTGCTCGCCCTGCGGGCCGGTGGGGCCGACAGGTCCGGTGGGTCCCATCTCGCCCTGCGGGCCCATGGGGCCGGTGGGTCCGATGTCACCCTGTTCGCCCTGCGGGCCGGCGGGTCCCATGGGGCCTTCAGGCCCGGTGGGTCCGACTTCGCCCTGCGGGCCGGTCGGTCCGATGTCACCCTGGGGTCCCATGGGGCCGGTCGCGCCAGTCGCGCCCGTTGCGCCCTTGGGTCCGGGCAGCCCCTGGTAGCCCCTGGGGCCGAGCGGGCCGCACGGGCCGACGGGGCCGGTCACGCCCCTGGGTCCTTCAACGCCGGGTACGCCCTGCTCGCCCTGCGGGCCGGTCGGTCCGATGTCGCCCTGGGGTCCGGTGGGTCCGATGTCACCCTGGTCGCCCTTGGGGCCCATGGGGCCTTCGGGGCCGATGTCGCCCTGGTCGCCCTTCGGGCCCATGGGGCCTTCAGGTCCGGGGACACCCTGTTCGCCCTGCGGGCCCGTGGCGCCGGTGGCGCCCTTGTCACCCTTGGGGCCGGGGAAGCCTGGGAAGCCCCTGGGGCCGATGGGCCCGCACGGGCCTACGGCGCCGGTGGCGCCCCTGGGTCCTTCAACGCCGGGCAAGCCCTGCTCGCCCTGGGGTCCGGTGGCGCCGGTGGCGCCGGTCGCGCCTGTCGCGCCGGTGTCGCCCTTGTCACCCTTTTCACCTTGGTCACCCTTGTCGCCCTTCGGGCCTGCGGGGCCAGCGGGGCCGGGGATTCCGCAGGGTTCGGCGCACGGGCCGGTTACGCCCTGGGGGCCGCACGGGCCGGGTTCGCCCTGGGGGCCGCACGGGCCGGTCGCGCCGGCGGGGCCGCACGGGCCTTCAGGGCCCATCGGGCCGGTGGCGCCGGTCGGGCCTGCGGGGCCCATCGGGCCGGCAGGGCCCATCGGGCCCGCGGGGCCCATCGGGCCGGTGGCGCCGGTGGCGCCGTCCTTACCGTCCTTGCCATCCTTGCCCGGGGGGCCCGGGATGTACCGGGGGGTAAAGACTACGTAGTAGCACTTGTCGTCGTTCTCGCCCAGCGAGTTCGCACGCACCTCCATGAAAACGCCAAGCCCGTCGTCGAGGGCTTCCTTGGCGATCTTCTCGAGCTGCGCGGCGACCTTCGGGTCCATTTCGCTGAAATCCAGCGCCTCCGCGGAGGCGTGGAGCCCGGCGAACGCCAGAAGGGTCGCCAGCATGACTGCCAGGAGTACCCAGATCCGTTTCCGCATGCTCTTACCTCTTTCCTTTCTTTTGTGTGGGGTCCGGTTCTTGTGGCTGGCCGCGTATGATTGCCGGCTGTCCGGCCCGATGGCCTTGGTCCGGCGCTTGTTGGGTCTCACCTACCTCCTTTTGTGCGTTCCTCGCGGAAATGTCTTGACCAGCCTCTATGTTGTCGCACCCGCTCCACTGCGGGCGGCGGCAAGCGATGGGGACGGACCGCTTCCTTGGGAACTGCCTTTGCTGTGCTGCCTGTGGTATGGAAGTCATTTTGTCCGTGCGTGGTGTGGGATGGACACGATTGGTATCAATAAACATAAATAAACATTGGGGCTTCTGATGATTTGAATATAACACTGTGTTGGAAAATTAAACACAGTGTTGGATATTTTTGACGGCATGCGCGGGACGGCCCCCGCCCGGTATCCCGGCGCGCGCCTGAGGGGAGTTTGGCGTGCGGGAAAGCGGGGACAACGCGGGGGACGCGCCGCCGCCAGCCCGTCTGCGTGGGAACCGCAGCAGGCCGCTGCGACTGGCGGCGCGAAGCGCGGTACCGGGAACGCCCCGGGGCCGCGCGGCGTCGGGAACGTATGCCGCCCGGCGGGGAACGCCCGCATACCGCATAAAAAAAGCGCCCGGAGACGCGGCGCCGGCGCGCGTTCCGGGCGTTTTGCGAAGGGCGATTCCATGGTATGCTGTGCGGGACAAATTTCCGGAGGTGGCAAGGCGTGCGGAGCGAGACCCTGTTCCGGCGGCTCGTCGCGCGGGTGGCGGCGATGCCGGGCGTCGTCGCCGTCGGGAAGACCGGCGGCCCGGGCCTGCCCGGCGCGGAAGGCGGCGACGTGGACGTGTTCGTGTTCTGCGGCACCGTGCCTTCCGCGGCAATGCGCGCCGGGGCAATGGAAGGCCTGCCCATTTCCGGGCTGCGTGTGGCGGAGTGCCCGGGGAAGCACTGGGGCGTGTGCGACTTCCTGGAGCTGGGCGGCACGGACGTGTGCCTGATGTACTTCGCCGTGGCCGACATGGACGCAGAAATCAATTCGGTGCTTTCGGGCGAACGCGCGGAGCGCGAGGACAACGGGTTCTATCCCACCGGGCGCTGCGCGTCGTTCCTGGCGATGCACGCGTTCATGGACGATGCCGGCTACATCGCCGGGATGCGGGAGCGGCTGGCGCGTTACCCGGAGCCGCTGCGGAAGTCGCTGACCGCGCACCACTTGGCAGCATTGGAGGACACGGAGGACCTGGAGCGCGCCGCGATGCGGAAGGACGCGCTGTTCTGGCACTTCGCGCTGGACCTGTCCCTCGACCATTTCCTGCAGGCGCTGTTCGCGCTCAACCGCGCCTGGTTCCCCAGCCGCAAGCGCACCCTCGCCCACATCTCGGGGTTCGCGCTGCGGCCGGTGCATTGCGGCGAGCGGCTGGAGCGGGTCGTCGCGCTGGGCGCGCGCGGGGAGACTATTCCGGAATCGCTTTCGGAATATTCCGCGCTGTGCCAAGACCTCGCGGACCTGTGCCGCCGTGAGCTGGGCGAAGGAACGCCTGCTGAATGAAGCGGGACAGAAAGGGGTGAGGGCGTGATGTGGCTTTTGATGGCGGTGCTGTCGGCCTTCTTCGCGGGGCTGACGTCGGTGCTGGCGAAGGGCGGCATCCGGGGCACGGAGTCCGACGTGGCGACGGCGCTGCGCCCCGGGGTGGTGCTCGCGTTCGCGTGGCTCATGGTGTGGGTCACCGGCGCGGCGGCGGGGCTGTCGTCCGTGAGCGCGAGGTCGCTGCTGTTCCTGGGGCTGTCGGGGCTGGCGACGGGCGGGTCGTGGCTGTTCTACTTCAAGGCGCTGTCCATGGGCACCGTCGGCAAGGTCGTCGCGGTGGACAAGTCCAGCACGGTGATGACCGTGCTGCTGGCCATCGTGCTGTTCGGGGAGACCAACAACCTGCCCCTGCGCCTCCTGTCCGTCGCGGTGCTGGGCGCAGGCATCTGGCTGATGCTGGACCGCAGGGGCGCGGGCACCGGGAAGCGGGCGCGCGCGGAAAGCGTCACCCCGGTTACCGACCCGGTTGCCCCCGCGGACATGCGCTGGGTCCCCTATGCGCTGCTGTCGGCGGCGCTGGCCTCCGCGACGTCCATCCTCGCCAAGGTGGGCATCCGCGACGTGGACTCCAACCTCGCCACCGCGCTGCGCACCGCGGTCGTGCTGGTCATGGCGTTCGTGGTCGTGCGCGCCAAGGGCAAGCAGGGGATGATCGGCAGGACTCCCCGGCGCGACCTGGGGTTCATCGCGCTCTCCGGCGTGGCGACGGGCGCGTCGTGGCTGTGCTACTACTACGCGCTGCGCGGCGGCCCGGTGAGCGTGGTCGTCCCGGTGGACAAGATGAGCA
>DATHTQ010000002.1:0-19979 GCA_035463055.1 Candidatus Limnocylindria bacterium | reverse complement strand
AAGGCTACGCCCTCGTGTTCCCATGGTTCGAAGGGTACCCCCTGGGGCCGCTGCCGGAGCACATGCAGGCCCTGCGCGCGCTGCCGCTCATCACAAGGCTCGCCCTGTACGACCGGCTCGCGGAGTTCCTCACCCTGGCTTCCGCGCACGACTGCGTGGCCGCGGGGCTGTGGGACAACGACCTCCTCCTGAAGGCCTCGTCGCCGCAGGCCTTGTTCTGCTCGGTGGACCATTACCTGCGCATGCCCGCGCGCGCGCCCTACGGCAAGCAGCCCGGCTCCCCCTGGTACGTCCCGCCGGAGGGGTACGAGCCCGGTGCGCCCCTTTCGGAGGCTGCCAACGTGTACGCGATGGGCGCGCTCGCCTTCACCTTCTTCGGCGACCGGGAGACCCGCTCATTAAAAACCTGGGAGGCGGGCCCCGGCTTGCACCGCGCCGCGATGACGGCGGTATCGGATAAGCCGTCCCGGCGCTACCCGGACGCGGCGGCATGCCTCGCGGCGTGGCGCGCAGAGGTCATGCGCCTGGACGTCCAGGCCCCGAAGGATAGCTAACGAACTCATTTTTTCCAGAAATGGAAAAGCCTCCCTGCGGAGGCTTTTTGCATGGGCTTGCGCGCTAGACGTGCACCGTCCCGTCTGCGACGCGAAGGACCGCGGACGGCTTAAGTCCCCCCAGGCCCGTGGGCTCTGTGCAGGTCAGCAGCGTCTGCAGGTTCCCCAGCCGCATCAAAAGCCGCGCCCGCCTGCCCTCGTCCAGCTCGCTGAGCACATCGTCCAGCAGCAGCAGCGGCGCCTCGCCGTGCGCGGCGCTGAGCAGGTCGATCTGCGCGAGGCGCATCGCCAGCGCCGCCGTCCGCGCCTGGCCCTGGGAGGCGAACGCGCGCATGTCCTGCCCAGCCAGGAGCAGCCGCAGGTCGTCGCGGTGCGGCCCCGGCCCGGTGGACACCCGGCGGATGTCGTCGCTGCGGCTTGCGGCCAGCTGCTCCGCCAAGTCGTGCTCCGGGTCCGCGCTCTCCATGAGCGAGCCGTGGTAGCGCAGGGAGAACTGCTCCGCCGCGCGGCCGGAGATGAAGGCGTAGTGCCCCCTCGCCTTGTCCGACAGGGAGTAGGCCATCTCCCTTCGCAGGCGCACGACCGGCGCGGCGGCCTTGGCCAGCTGCTCGTCCCATACGTCCAGCGACTGCCGGTCCCCCTGCCCGCGCGCAAGGTCCCGCAGCAGGGCGTTGCGCTGGCGCAGCGTCGTGTTGTAGGCCTGCAGGGAGAAGAAGTAGGCGGGCATGCTCTGGGAGAGCAGCATGTCCATGAACGCCCTTCGCGTCTGCGGCGAACCCTTGGCCAGCTCCAAATCCTCGGGCGAGAACATCACGCAGGTCATGTGCCCCATGAGCTCGCCGATGCGCTGGACGACCTTGCCGTTGACGTAGATGAGCTTGCGCTCGCCCTGCTGCGCGTACAGGCGGACCCCCACCTCGTCCTGCGTGTCCCTGCGCTGCACGCGCGCGTGGACCGCGCAGGTCTTGGTGCCGAGCTGGATCATGTCCCGGTCGGACGACGTCCTGTGGCTGCGGCCCAGGCAGCACAGGTGGACGGCCTCCAGCAGGTTGGTCTTGCCCGCCCCGTTCTCCCCCATGAACACCGTCAGGCCCGGGGGCGGCATCAGCGTGAGCTGGGCGTAGGACCGGAACTGGTGCAGGCGCAGCCGCAGCAGGCGCATTACTTGTGGTACCTCTCCTTCGCGCGGATTTTGTAGGCGCGGTACAGCTGCTCCAGCAGCACCACGCGGGCCAGCTGATGCGGAAACGTGAGGTTCGACAGCGAAAGCCGCCGGTCCGCCCTGGCCAGCACGGCCTCCCCCAGGCCCAGCGAGCCCCCGATGACGAACACGGCGTCCCCCGGCCTGTCGTGCAGGGAGGACACCAACGCGGCGAACGCTTCGGTGTCGGGCCGCTCGCCCTCCACGCACAGGGCGACGACGTAATCGCGGGGGGTGATGCGGGCGAGGATGCGCTCCGCCTCCGCGTCCATCGCCCTGCGGGCAAGCGCCGGGGAGTCCGCCCCGGGGTCCCGCTCGTCGTCGATCTCCACCTGCTCCAGTTTGCAGTAGCGCGTCAGGCGCGTCATGTACTCCTGCGCCTGCAGCAGGTATCCTTTTTCCTTCATCTTCCCCACGGCGACGATCCTGACAGCCAACCCCGCCCGCCTTCCGCGTTCCCGCCTGGAATCCATTGATGGGCCTCGCTGTATTATACCATCCCGCGCGCCCGCGGCGCGCGCGTGCCATCCGCCCGGCTGTCCCACATCAAACACGTGTTCTGTCCACACTGTCCACAGGCTTATCCACAGAAATGTACGCTATTTGCTTGGTTTTAACGGGAGCAAACCGAAAACCGGGGGCTTACGGCGCGGTTATCCACATCCCCCTTCCCCCGTCTGTCCCAAGCGATGTCCACAAACATTTGGGATACAACTTCGCGAACGCATCAAAAAGGCCGCCCCCCGAGGGAGGCGGCCCGGAACACTGAAGCTTACCGGTTCAGGAGGGTTTCCTCGGTGTCCTTGTCGAAGAAGTGCAGGCGGCTGGTGTCCATGACGACGACCGTGTCGTCCCCCATCGCGGTCTTGGTGCGCGGGTCCACGCGGGCGATGACGTTGTCGTCCTTGCCCGTGGTGCTCAGGTAGAGGTAGGTCTCGGAGCCCATGAGCTCGGTCACCTCGACGTGTACCTTGAACTGCGCGTCCTTGTGGGCGGCCACGCGCTCGGGGTTGTCGGAGATGTTCTCCGGCCGGATGCCCATGATGACTTCCTTGCCGATGTGGTCCTCGTCCTTGAACTTGCGCAGCTTCTCCGGGGGCACCAGGATCTTGTTGTCGCCGAAGTGCGCGAACACCTGGCCGCCCTCGCTGCGCAGCGTGACGTTGAACATGTTCATTTGCGGGCTGCCGATGAACCCGGCGACGAACTTGTTGTTGGGATAGTCGTAGTTGTTCTGCGGGGTGTCCACCTGCTGGATGAAGCCGTCCTTCATGATGCAGATGCGCGAGCCCATCGTCATGGCCTCGGTCTGGTCGTGCGTGACGTAGATGAACGTGGTCTGCAGCCGCTGGTGCAGCTTGGTGATCTCGGTGCGCATCGCCACGCGCAGCTTGGCGTCCAGGTTGGACAGCGGCTCGTCCATGAGGAAGACCTTCGGCTCGCGGACGATGGCGCGGCCCAGGGCGACGCGCTGGCGCTGGCCGCCGGAAAGGGCCTTGGGCTTGCGGTTGAGCAGGTACTCGATGTCCAGGATATGGGCGGCGGCCTCGACGCGGCGCTTGATCTCATCCTTGGGCGTCTTGCGCAGCTTGAGGCCGAAGGCCATGTTGTCGTACACGGTCATGTGGGGGTACAGCGCGTAGTTCTGGAACACCATCGCGATGTCCCTGTCCTTGGGCGCCACGTCGTTGACGAGCTTGTCGCCGATGTACAGCTCGCCGTCGGAGATCTCCTCCAGCCCGGCGACCATGCGCAGCGTCGTGGACTTGCCGCAGCCGGACGGGCCGACCAGGACGATGAACTCCTTGTCCTGGATGTCCAGCGTGAAGTCGCTGACCGCGGTCACGCTGCCGGGATACACCTTATAGATGTTCTTGAGGGTTACGCTTGCCATATGATCCCCTTCCGGCCCGTCCCGGGCCCTGTGATATGCCTGCAGTATACAGCAGGCACGGGCTTGTATCAATTAGAGACTCTTCCAAACTTCCGGCTCCCGCTTTGTGCGTGCCATGGCAAAACCGGCAAGAACCCGGCGTTTTCCGACACGCCGCGGGATATGCCCGGGCATGGTACAATCCAGGCATGACAGACAGCGTGAACCCGGCCGCCGGCGCCCTCGCCGCCCTCCTGCTGGAGCGCCGCCGCGCGGTGTTCTTCGGGGGCGCGGGCGTGTCCACCGCCAGCGGCATCCCGGATTTCCGCGGCGCGCAGGGCCTGTACCGCAGGGGCGGGCGCATCGACCCGGAGACACTGCTCAGCCGCGCGTTCTTCCTGCGGGACCCGGAGACGTTCTACGACTACTACGTCGGCGAGGTGCTGCGGCCCCAGGCCCTGCCCAACGCCGCGCACCGCGCGCTGGCGGAGATGGAGGGCATGGGCCTGCTCGCCTGCGTCGTCACCCAGAACATCGACGGGCTGCACCAGGCCGCGGGAAGCAGGTGCGTCCTGGAACTGCACGGCAGCGCGCATCATAACGCCTGCCTTCGGTGCGGACGGGGGATGTCCCTCGCGGAAGCGCTGGCGCAGCGGCCCCGGGTGCCCCGCTGCCCGTGCGGCGGGCTCGTCAAGCCCGGCATCGTGCTGTACGGCGAGGGGCTGGACCCGCATATCCTGTCCCGCGCCGCGGATGAAATCGGCAAATGCGGCCTGCTCGTCGTCGCAGGCACCTCGCTTCGCGTGCAGCCCGCGGCGTCGCTGGCCGCGGTGGCACGGGGCCAGGTGGTCCTCATCAACCGGGAGGAAACGCCGATGGACGAAGCGGCGGACATGGTCGTGCGCGAACCGGTGGAGGACGTCCTTGCGGAAGCCATGCGGATCGTCCGGGCGGCCACGGAGCAGAGCTAACCCCTGCCCGCATCCTCCGTGAACTGGAAATCGGCCCGCTCCCCCGCCTCGTCGCGGAATACGCGCACCAACTCCAGGGCATAGCTCCCAAGGGCGTTGCGCATCGCCTGGGGGTGCTTCAGCACGACGCGGGTGGGCGGCATATCACCCAGGCAGTCGTGCAGCGCGTCGAGGTTCGCGCCGTAATGATCCGGAAAGCCCAGCGCGGCGGCGATGTGCCGGTGCGCGAGGGCGCGGGTGTCCATCTTCCTGCCGTCCAGCTCAACGGTCCGCATTGCCGACCTCCCCATAGAGCAGCTTAAAGCTCGCGTAATGGTCGCCCGTGTAATAGACCAGCCCGTCGTTCGAATAGACGAGGCGCTCGGCCCCGCGCGAGGCCTTCCCCAGCGTGCCCACGTCCGCCTCGCAGTATACGCGCCCCGGCTTGTCCGGCAGCAGGGCCTCGTAGTTCATGAACCTGTCGCCGCCGATGGCGCCGTCCTTCCGGTAGGGGCGCAAATCCCCTCCCTGCCATCCCAGCGCCCGCGCCTGCTCCTTCGTTAAGAAGTTGCGGGGCAGTTTCCCGTACGTATGCACGTACAGCGCGAGATCCTCCCGCGCGGTGTAGATGCCGTCTTCGGCAATTACGTCGGCCGTGACCTCGGGCGCAGGGGCGGTTGCCTCACGCGGTCCGCAGCCCGCGAGCGCGAGCGCGGCCAGGACGGCCAGCGCGAACAGGCCCCAGCGTTTCATTGTCAAGCGCGCCCCCTTTGCGGAATCGGCTAAATGGGTTATGATGCACGGAGTTTGCCCGGTTTCCCCCGGGTAACATGAAGCAACGGAGGGTTGGCATGGCGGATACGGGGAAGCGGGTCGGGCAGGCGCTGAGGACGTTGGCGCACAAGGCGGTGTCCCCCGTGCTGCGGCATATCCCGCGGGACCGGGAGTGGCTGTACCCTTTTTTCCTTGCCGGCAACCTGGTGAGCGAGGTCGAGGAGCGCGAGATACCGGGCCTCCCCCCCGCGCTGGACGGGTTCACCGTCGCCTATGCGTCGGACGTGCATTTCGGCCCGTATTTCACCAGTAATCAGGCGGCCGCGCTGGCGGCGCGCCTCGCCGCCTTCCACGCCGACCTTGTCGTGCTGGGAGGCGACTACGGCGACAACCATGCGAACTCCATCAGGTTCTTCAACAGCATACTTCCCTTCCCGTCCGGGCAGCGCGTGCTCGCGGTGGTGGGGAACCACGACTACGGCCTCGCCGGCGAGCCGATGGACCCGCTGTATTCCGCGATGCGGGAAAAGAACGTCGTCCCGCTGGTCAACGAGGCGTATATCCTGCTGAAGAACGGCGTGTCCGTCGCGGTCCTGGGCCCGGACGACGTCAAGGTCGGGAAGCCGGACTACCAGGCCTTGGCCTCCGCGGCGCGCGGGGCGGGCTTCACGCGGTTCATTCCCCACTCCCCGGACGCCCTCCCGGACGCCGAGGAGGCGGGCCTGAAGTACGACCTTGCATTATGCGGCCACACGCACGGGGGGCAGATCACGCTGTTCGGGCGCAGCCTGCATTCCTCCAGCCGGTTCGGCGACATGTTCCGCTGCGGCTGGTACGAGCGGGGTGACGCGCGGGCGCTGGTTTCCTGCGGCGTGGGCACGTCCATCCTGCCGATGCGGTGGGGCACCAACGCGCAGATCCACAAGGTGACGCTCAGGGCGAAAGCGGAAGGGTAAGCCCCGGGTCGGCGTTGAGGTCGAGCCCTGCGAACGCTCCATTTCGGTACAGCAGGTAAGCGGCCGCGCCGATCATCTCGGCGTTGTCCCCGGTGAGTGACAGCGGCGGCAGGTACAGCCGGATGCCGTCCGCCTCGCACAATTCCCCCAGCCGCTCCCTGAGCCGCACGTTGGCGGCGACGCCGCCGGCCAGCGCAAGCCGGTCCCACCCGCGCTCCCGGCAGGCGCGGATGGCCTTGTCGCACAGGTGGCTGACCACCGTCTCCCGGAACACGGCCGCGAGGTCGGCCGGGTTGTACGGTTCATGGCCCTGGTCCAGCTTGTGGACGAGGTTGATGAACGCGGTCTTGAGCCCCGAAAAGCTGTAGTCGTATTCCATTTCCGTGCGCGGGACGGGGAGTGCGTATGCATATGGATTTCCCGTCGCGGCCAGCCGGTCCAGGTTGGGCCCGCCGGGGTAGGGCAGGCCGAGCACCCTGGCCGCCTTGTCGAACGCCTCCCCCGCCGCGTCGTCAGTCGTGCGGCCGATGAGCCGAAGTCCCTCCTCCCGCACCTCGACCAGGTGGCTGTGCCCCCCGGAGGCGACCAGGCACAGGAACGGGGGCTTTAAGTCCTTGTGGGCGAGGAGGTTGGAGGCGATGTGCCCCATGATGTGGTTCACGGCGATGAGCGGCTTGCCCAGCGCGAACGCGAGGCCCTTGGCATAGCTCACGCCCACCAGCAGCGCCCCCACCAGGCCCGGGCCCTGGGTCACGGCAACAGCGTCCAGATCATTCATAACGATGCCGGACTGCTCCATCGCCGCGCCGACGACCGCGTCGATTTTCTCGATGTGCGAGCGGCTCGCGATTTCCGGCACGACCCCGCCGTAGGGCAGGTGGAGCGCGATCTGCGAATAGACCACGCCGGACAGCGTCCTCCTGCCGTCCTCGACGACGGCGGCCGCCGTTTCGTCGCACGAGCTCTCGATGGCGAGGATGCGGACGGGCTTCCCGTCCGTCGCCAATGTGTTCATTTCGTTCACGTCCGTCTGCGCAGCGCAACCCCTTTTCCCGTAAAGAACCGCAGCGCCGTCAGCGCCGCGAATGCAGTCAGCAGCACAATTCCGGCGTCCCTCAATGCCCCCAGGGCGTACGCCTGGAAGAAGGGCAGCGGCATCAGCATGATGAGCAGGTCCTGCCGCGGGTCCAGGAGCCACAGCTCATTGCGGAACGCGACCCGGTGCAGCAGGGTGAATGCCCGCTCGAAATCCAATGCTGCCCACACAGCCAGCAGGAGCGACGCGGCCACGGCGGCATACAGCCCCAGGAGCGCTGCGCCCGCAAGGTCCAGTGCGAAGGCTTCCCTCCGCAGCATGCGCGCCCGCAGGAAGAGCAAGGACGCACCCGCGAGGAGCGCAGCGAACCCGTACGCCAGCTTTGCGGACAAACCCATCAGCTCCCTGACGTCGCTCAGGTGCACGATTTCGTTTTGGGAGAACACCCCGCCCGAGGTCTCCCCGGGCAGCGCCGGCTCCGGCGACTCCTGACGCCCAGCCAGGTAGCCCGAGAGCGCGTCCGAAATGGCCGGGTATTCCGCCGCCCCGACGCCCGCCCCCGCGGTCCGGGCATGGGCGCTGAACAGGTCGAACATCCTGCCCGCGTCCATCGCCGGAAGGAGCATCAGGCGGGCCAGCAGCGCGGAGAAAAAAAGGAAGGACAGCAGGGCCAGCGCGGCCCGCGCCGCCCCGTCCCGCTGCCCGCGAATCCCCGGCCGTATCCCTTCGGGCCCCGGGCTCACTGCATCTTCAGGTAGGCGGTGACGAAGCCGTCCAGCTCGCCGTTCATCACGGCGTCCACCCCGCCGGTCTCAAAGCCGGTGCGGTGGTCCTTGACCATCGTGTAGGGCTGGAAGACGTAGGAGCGGATTTGGCTCCCCCACTCGATCTTCTTCATCTCGCCCTTGATCTCGGCCATCTTCTCCTCGTTCTCGCGCTCCCTGAGCTCCAGCAGCCGCGCGCGCAGCATCTTCATGCACATCTCGCGGTTCTGCACCTGGCTGCGCTCGTTCTGGCAGGAGACGACGATGCCGGAGGGCATGTGCGTCATGCGCACCGCCGAGTCGGTCTTGTTGACGTGCTGGCCGCCCGCGCCCGTGGAGCGGTAGGTGTCCACCCGGACCTCCTGCATGTCGATCTCGATCTCGCCGTCGTCCTCCAGCACGGGGGCGACGTCCAGCGAGGTGAAGGAGGTGTGCCGCCGGGCGTTGGAGTCGAACGGGCTGATGCGCACGAGCCGGTGCACGCCCTTCTCCCCGCGCAGGTAGCCGTAGGCGTTCTCGCCGCTGACCTCGAACGACACGGACTTGATGCCCGCCTCGTCCCCCTCCAGGTAGTCCAGCAGGGTTACCTTGAAGCCCATCTTCTCGCAGTACCTGGTGTACATGCGGTAGAGCATCTGGGTCCAGTCCTGCGCCTCGGTGCCGCCGGCGCCCGCGTGCAGCGACAGGATGGCGTCGTTGCCGTCGTAGGGGCCGCGCATCAGCGTCTCCAGCGACAGCGCCTCCACCTTCTCCGTCAGCTTACCGATTTCCGCCTGCGCGTCCTGGGCGGCGGCGCGGTCGTTCTCCTCCTCGGAGAGCTCGATGAGCACCTCCAGGTCGTCCCGCTCGCGCACCAGCGCGTCAAAGTGGCCGATCTTCTCCTCCAGCGCGGAGATGCGGCGGTTGACGTGGGCGGAGCGCTCCAGGTTGTCCCAGAAACCCGGCGCCCCCATCTCTTCCTTGAGCTCGGCCAGTTCGCGCTCCATGCCCTCGACGTTCAGGCCTCCGCGGATCTCCGCGAGCTCGTCCTTCAGCCGGGCCAGCGTGGCCTTGACGTCCTCGATTCCCAAAATCATGCTTGATTCCCCGCCTGGGCGCCCGCGCGCCCGTGGCACTCCTTGAATTTCTTCCCGCTGCCGCAGGGGCAGGGGCTGTTGCGTCCGATCTTGTCCCCCGGCTTCACCTTCAGCGGCTGGCGCATGGCGCCCTGCGCCGGGACGGGCCCCGCGGCGATCTGCGGGGCGGGGCGGGCGGCGGCCGCGCGTTCCGGCGCCTTCTGGACCTTGAGCTGGAACAGGATGCGGACGGTGTCCTCCTGGATCAGGCGGGACATCTCGTCGAACATGTCGAAGCTTTCCATCTTGTACTCGTTGACGGGGTTCTTCTGCGCGTACGCCCGCAGGCCGATGCCGTCGCGCAGGGTGTCCATCGCGTCGATGTGGTCCATCCAGCGGCGGTCCACGCTGCGCAGCAGGATGCTGCGCTCCAGCTCGCGCATGTCGATGCCGTGCCCGGTGATGTCCTCCTCGCGCCGCTGGTAGAAGTCCTCCGCGGCCCGCTTGAGGAACGCGGCCATGCCCGCGCGGTCGAACCCCTGGACTGCGTCGCGGTTGGCGTCGATGAGGCCGTGGGGCACGCAGAGGCGCTCCACCTCTCCCTTGAGGCCTTCGACGTCCCAGTCCGCCGGGTCGCCCACGCAGAAGCGCGCCACCGCCTCGTCCAGCAGCTTCTCCCACATGCCGCGGATGGTGCCGCGCATGTCGGAGCCCTCCAGCACCTGGCGGCGCTGGCCGTAGATGAGCTCCCTCTGCTGGTTCATCACGTCGTCGTACTGCAGGACGTGCTTGCGGATCTCGTAGTTGCGGCTCTCGATGCGCTTCTGGGCGTTCTCGATCTGCTTGGTCAGGATGCCCGCGGCCAGCGGCTCGTCCTCGTTCATACCCATCTTGGCAATCAGCGGCTCGATGCGCTCTCCCCCGAACAGGCGCATGAGGTCGTCCTCCAGGGAGATGAAGAACTGGGTCGAGCCGGGGTCGCCCTGGCGGCCAGCGCGGCCGCGCAGCTGGTTGTCGATGCGGCGGCTCTCGTGCCGCTCGGTGCCGATGATGTGCAGGCCCCCCAGCGCCACCACCTCGTCGTGCTCCACGTCGGTGGTCTTCTTGAATTCAGCGCGCAGGGCGTTGTACCGCTCGCGGGCGGCGCGCACCTCGTCGGTCACGTCCTCGCTGCGGCCGGTGGCCTCCTCGATGACCTCCTCGGGGACTTCCTCCTGCATAAGTGCCCGCCGGGCCAGGTAGTCCGGGTTGCCGCCCAGCAGGATGTCGGTGCCGCGGCCCGCCATGTTGGTGGCGATGGTGACCGCCCCCAGATGGCCCGCCTGCGCCACGATGGCGGCCTCCCGCGCGTGGTGCTTGGCGTTGAGAACCTCGTGCTTCACCCCGCGAAGCGAGATGAGGTGGCTGATGTGCTCGGACACCTCGACGGAGATCGTGCCCACCAGCAGCGGCTGCCCGCTCTCGTGGCGGCGGACGATCTCCTCCACGACCGCGTTGTACTTGCCCCTCTTGCCGCGGTAGACCATGTCGTTGAGGTCCTTGCGGATCATGGGCATGTTGGTCGGCACCTGCACGACGTCCAGGCGGTAGATGCCCTGGAACTCCTCCTCCTCGGTCTTGGCCGTTCCGGTCATGCCGGAGAGCTTCTTGTACATGCGGAAGTAGTTCTGGAACGTGATGGTGGCCAGCGTCTTGCTCTCGCGCTCGACCTTGACGCGCTCCTTGGCCTCGATGGCCTGGTGCAGGCCGTCGGAGTAGCGCCGGCCCACCATGAGGCGCCCCGTGAACTCGTCCACGATGACGACCTCGCCGTTCTGAACGACGTAGTCCACGTCCTTCTTGAACAGCGCGTTGGCCTTGAGCGCCTGGAGCAGGTGGTGGTTGAGCTCGTTGTTCTCCGGGTCGGTGAGGTTCTCCACCCCGAACGAGGCCTCGGCCTTGCGGGCGCCGTCGTCGGTGAAGACGACCGCGCGCTCCTTCTCCTCCACGGTATAGTCCGCGTCGCGCTTGAGGCGGGCGACGAACCGGTCCGCCCGGTCGTACATGTCGGTGGACTTCTCGCCCTGGCCGGAGATGATCAGCGGCGTCCGCGCCTCGTCGATGAGGATGGAGTCCACCTCGTCCACGATGGCGAACTCGTAGCCGCGCTGCACGCGGTCCCTGCCGTACACCGCCATGTTGTCGCGCAGGTAGTCGAAGCCCATCTCGTTGTTGGTTCCGTAGGGGATGTCGCAGGCGTAGGCGTCCCTGCGCTGCTCGTTGTCCAGGTCGTGGACGATGACGCCCACGGACAGGCCCATGAACCGGTACAGCTTGCCCATGTCCTCGCCCTGGAACTTGGCGAGGTAGTCGTTGACGGTGACGATGTGCACGCCGTTGCCGGTCAGCGCGTTGAGGTAGGCGGGCAGACAGGCGGTCAGCGTCTTGCCCTCGCCGGTCTTCATCTCCGCGATGCGGCCCTGGTGCAGCACGATGCCGCCGATGAGCTGCACCTTGAACGGCCTCAGGCCCAGCGTGCGCCGGGAGGCCTCGCGCACCGCGGCGAACGCCTCGGGCAGCAGCTGGTCCAGCGTCTCGCCGCTTTGCAGCCGGGCCTTGAACAGCGCGGTCTGGCCGCGCAGCTCCTCGTTGGTCATTTTCTCGAACCGGGGTTCCAGCGCCTCGATCGCGTCAGCCTGCGCGCGCAGCGGCTTGAGCTGGGCTTCCGGGCCCATCCCCAGGGATGCCTTGAGCCTTTCGAACATGCGGGTCTCCTTTGCCAAACCGGCATTTTTCAGTATACCATGCGGCCCATGCACGGGCAAGGAACGCGCCTGCCCCGCTGCATGCCGGGGTACACTGTACCATGCGATTGGACCATTGGATCGAGCGGTTCGTGTTCCCCGACAGCCGGGTGCTCGTGCTGGGCAGCTTCCCCTCCGTCAAGTCAAGGGAGGTTGGCTTCTATTACGGCCACCCGCAGAACCGCTTCTGGCTCGTGCTGTCCGGGGTGCTGGGCGTCCCCGCGCCGGGGACAATCGAAGACAAGAAGGAAATGCTGCGGGCGCACCGCGTCGCGCTGTGGGACGTCATCGAGAGCTGCGAGATCACGGGCAGCATGGACAGCGCCATCAAGGACCCCTTGCCCACCGCCATCGCGGAGGCGGTCAGGGGCACGGACATCCGCGCGGTCTTCATCAACGGCCAGACAGCCGGAAAGCTGTACCAGCGGCACCAGGCAAAGACGGTATCCCTGCCGTACTTCATCCTGCCCTCCACCAGCCCCGCCAACGCCGCGTTCTCCGTGGACAGGCTATTGGAGCACTGGAAGGTCATCGCGGACTACCTTAAGTAACTCGCAGAATGCGGAAACCGGGGCGTGACTCGCCCCGGTTTTCCTGATGCTGTTTTTACAGGATGTGCCTGCGCAGGTCCGCCTGCTTCGCGGCCTTGACGTGGTCCAGCACGTACTGCGCGGTGATGGTGAGGTCCACCTCGGGCATGTTCTCGTCCCCCGCGTTGAACGAGATGTCCTCCAGCAGCTCCTCGAACACCGCGTGCAGCCGCCGGGCGCCGATGTTCTCCCCGGCGTCGTTGAGGTTGCCCGCCGCCTGGGCGATGGCATCCAGCGCGCCCGGCTCAAACGCCAGGCGCACCTTGTCGGGCGCCAGCAGCGCCGTGTACTGCAGGGTGAGCGCGTTGTCCGGCTGGGTGAGGATGCGCAGGAAATCGTCCTTGGTGAGGCTGTTGAGGGTCACCTGCACCGGAAAGCGGCCCTGGAGCTCGGGGATGAGGTCGCTGACCTTGGCGACGTGGAACGCGCCCGCCGCGATGAAGAGCATGAAGTCGGTCCGCACGCTGCCGTGCTTGGTGTTGACGACGCTGCCCTCCACGATGGGCAGGATGTCGCGCTGCACGCCCTCGCGGCTCACGTCCGGGCCGGAGCCGGAGCCGCCGCGGCCCGCGATCTTGTCGATCTCGTCGATGAACACGATGCCGTGCTGCTCGGCCCGCTCGATGGCTTCCTGGATGACCGCATCCATGTCGATGAGCTTCTGCGCCTCCTCGTCGGTGAGGATCTTGCGCGCGTCCTTCACCTTGACGCGGCGTATCTTGGTCTTCTTGGGGAGCATGTTGCCCATCATGTCGCCGATGCTGATGGACGCGCCGCCTACTTCCAATTGCGGCGCGCTCTCCTCGACCTCGATCTCCAGCTCCGTCTCCTCCAGCATCCCATCGCGCAGCTGGCGCAGCACGTCGGCGCGGCGGCCGGAGGCCTGCTCGCGCTCGCCCTCCGCCGGCTGGGGCTCCGGGTTCCTTCCGCGCAGCAGGATGTCGATGGGGTTGGCGGCGGGCTTGGGCGGCGGGCTGGTCAGCAGCGTGACGAGCCTGTCCTCGGCCAGCACCTCCGCGCGCGCGCGGGTGCGCTCCATGTGCTCGGCCTTGACCATGCGGATGGCATTCTCGGTCAGGTCGCGGATGATGCTCTCCACGTCGCGCCCGACGTAGCCCACCTCGGTGAACTTCGTCGCCTCCACCTTGACGAACGGCGCGTTGACCAGCTTCGACAGGCGCCGGACGATTTCGGTCTTGCCCACGCCGGTCGGGCCGATCATGAGGATGTTCTTGGGGAATATCTCGTCCCTTAGCGGCTCGGGAACGCGGCTGCGGCGGTAGCGGTTGCGCAGCGCGATGGCGACCTGGCGCTTGGCGGCGTCCTGGCCGACGATGTAGCGGTCCAGTTCCCGCACGATCTCGCGCGGGGTCAGCTCGTGCCGGGGCAGATGCCGGATGCTCACACTTCCTCCACAAGGATGTTGTCGTTGGTGAACACGCAGATGGACGCGGCGATGCGCAGGGCCTTCTCCGCGACGTCCCTGGCGGACAGCTCCGTGTTCTGGGCGAGCGCGCGGGCCGCGGCGAGCGCGAAGTTCGCGCCGGAGCCGATGGCGCAGATGCCGTCGTCGGGCTCGATGACCTCGCCGGTGCCGGAGATGATGAGCATCTTGTCCTTGTTCGCCGCGATGAGCATCGCCTGCAGCTGGCGCAGCGCCTTGTCCCCGCGCCACTCGCGCGCGAGGCTGACGGCTGCGCGCTCCAGGTTGCCGCCGTGCTGGGTGAGCATCTCCTCGAACCGGTCGCTGAGCGTGAACGCGTCCGCGACGGACCCAGCGAAGCCGACGACCACCTTGTCGTCGAAGATGCGGCGCACCTTGCGGGCCGTGGACTTGAAGATCGTGTTCTCCCCCATGGTGACCTGGCCGTCCCCCGCGAACGCGGTCTGGCCCGCGCGCCTTACCGCGCAGATCGTGGTTCCCCTGAGCTCCATCATGCACCCCCGAAAAGGTCTGCCCTGGTTTCTACTAAATGCCCGAGGCTTTGGAGCGCCCGCTCCGCCAGGGCGAGGTAGCGCTGCTGTTTGCCCTTCACGCGCCTGTCAAGCGCCGGCAGCAGCCCGAAATTGGCGTTCATCGGCTGGAAGTCGCGGTTGGGCGTGGATACGTACCGCCCCAGCGCGCCGGTCATCGTATCCGCGGGGAACTCCGGGTCCGGCAGGCCCCCCAGCCGCGCCGCCAGCGCGACGCCCGCCGTGAGGCCGGAGGACGCGCTCTCGACATACCCTTCCACGCCGGTCATCTGCCCCGCAAAGAACCGCAGGGGCTTGTCCAGCACGCCGAACGTCCTGTCCAGGAAACCCGGGCTTTGCAGGAACGTGTTGCGGTGCATCACACCAAGGCGTGCGAACTCCGCGTTCCCGAGCCCCGGCAGCATCCCGAAGACGCGCCGCTGCTCGGGGAACCTGAGGCGGGTCTGGAAGCCGACGATGTTGTAGAGGCTGCCCGCCGCGTCGTCCTGGCGCAGCTGCACCGCGGCGAACGGCTCGCGGCCCGTCCGGGGGTCCGTCAGGCCCACGGGCTTCATCGGCCCGAACGCCGCGGCCATGTGCCCGCGCCTGGCGATGGACTCGATGGGCATGCAGCCCTCAAACAGCATGTTCTCCTCGAAGCCGTGCACCGGGGCGCACTCCGCCCCCAGCAGGGCCGCGATGAAGGCGTCGTACTCGTCGCGCGTGAGGGGGCAGTTGAGGTAGTCGTCGCCCCCCTTGCCGTACCGGGAGGCGCGGAACACGCGGCCCATGTCAATCGAGTCCGCGGTCACGATGGGCGCGGCGGCGTCGAAGAAATGCAGCGTCCCGGCTTCCCTGGCGATGGCGTCCGCCAGCGCGCCCGCGGTGAGCGGCCCCGTAGCGATGACGCAGGGCCCCTCCGGGACGGCGTCCAGTTCTGCTTCCCGTATCTCCACCAAGGGATGCGCCCGGAGCTTTTCCGTGATGTACCCGGAGAATTGCTCCCGGTCCACCGCCAGCGCGCCGCCCGCGGGCACCGCGCTGTGTCCTGCCGCCTCCATGACGAGCGAGCCCAGGCGGCGCAGCTCTTCCTTGAGCAGGCCCGGCGCGTTCTCCAGCCGCGCGCCGCGCAGCGAGTTGCTGCACACGAGCTCCGCGAACAGCGGGGACGTATGCGCGGGCGTCATGCGCCCGGGCTTCATGTCAACGAGCGTGACGGCGACGCCCCTTTTTGCCAGCTGCCACGCGGCCTCGCAGCCCGCGAGCCCGGCGCCCGCGACCGTGGCGCGGGCCTCAGGCATCCGCCGCCTCGGCGGGCTCCGGGACTTCCTCGTGGTGGCGGCACGCGGGGTTGGCGCACAGCAGGAACGGGCCGGACCTGCGCTGCTTCCTGACCATGTACCCGCCGCACACGGGGCACTTCTCCCTGGCGACGAGGTCCCAGGAGGTGAAGTCGCAGTCGGGGTAGCGCTCGCAGCCGTAGAACTTGCGGCCCTTGCGCGTCGTCTTCTCCAGCAGCCCCGCGCCGCACACGGGGCAGGGCGCCTCGATGCGCACGACCACGGGCTTGGTGCTGCGGCATTCGGGGAAGCGCGGGCAGGCGAGGAACCGGCCGAACCTGCCCATCTTGTACACCATCATCGCGCCGCACACGTCGCACGGCACGTCGGACACCTCGTCGGGGATGTCCACCTTCTCGATCTTCGCCTCGGCCGCCTCCACCGTCTTGCGGAAGTCCGGGTAGAAGCCGCGCAGGATGTCCTTCCAGTCGGCCTTGCCCTCGGCGACCTCGTCCAGCCGCCCTTCCATCTGCGCGGTGAACTCGGTGTCCGCCACGTCGGGGAAGTGCTCCTGCATGATGGCGCTGACCATGCGGCCCATCTCGCTGGGGAACAGGCGCTTTTTCTCGCGCGTCACGTAGCCGCGCGCCAGCAGGGTGCCGATGGTCGGGGCGTAGGTCGAGGGACGGCCGATGCCCTTCTCCTCCAGCGCGCGGATGAGCGACGCCTCGGTGAAGCGCGTCGGGGGCTGGGTGAACTTCTGCTCGGCGAACACCTCGGTGACCTTCACCGGGTCCCCCTCGCGAAGCTGCGGCAGCACGCTGTCCGCGGGCACGCCGTTGTCGTCCGTCCCTTCCTCGTACGCCGCCGTGAAGCCCGCGAACGTCTTGTGCTGCGCGGAATAGCGCAGCATGACGCCGGGGGCGGCGAGCTCGGCGGTCAGGGTCTCGTAGACCGCGTCCGCCATCTGGCTGGCGAGGAAGCGCGCGTGGATGAGCCGGTAGAGGAGGTACTGGTCGCGGGAGAGGAACTCCTTGATGGCGTCCGGCGTCAGGTCGGGCCGGGAGGGGCGGATGGCCTCGTGCGCGTCCTGCGCGCGGCCCGCGGACTTGTAGCGGCGCGGCTCCGCGGGCAGGTACTCGCTGCCGTACAGCGCGGGGATGGCTTCCCTCGCGGCGGCGAGCGCCTCCTCGCTGACGCGCACCGAATCGGTGCGGATGTAGGTGACCAGGCCCATGGTGCCCTCGCGGCCCAGGTCCACGCCCTCGTACAGCCCCTGGACGACCTGCATCGTGCGGGACGACGTGAAGTTGAGCTTGCGGCTCGCCTCCTGCTGCAGGGTGGAGGTCGTGAACGGCGCGGCGGGGGCGGTTGCGCGGGTGCCGCGCTTGACCTTGTCCAGCGTGAACGACGCGGAGGCGATCTTGTCGCGCGCCTTCGCGGCGGCCTTCTCGCTGCGGATGTCGGCCTTCTTGCCGGAGAGCAGGGCGAGCCTCGCCCGAAGCGGCTGCCTGCGCGCCTTCATGCCCTCGGGCAGGAAGTCGGCGGAGACGTCCCAGTATTCCTCGGGGATGAACGCGTCGATCTCTTCCTCGCGCTCCACGATGAGCCGCAGCGCCGCGCTCTGCACGCGGCCCGCCGACAGGCCCTTCTTGACCTTCGCCCACAGCAGCGGGCTGATTTCGTAGCCGACGATGCGGTCCAGCGCGCGGCGCGCCTGCTGCGCGTTGACGCGGTCCATGTCGATGACCCGCGGGGCCTTCATCGCCTCGCGGACGGCGTTCTTGGTGATCTCCTCGAACTCGACGCGGATGGGCTTCGTGTCGTCCAGCCCCAGGGCCTTGGCGAGGTGCCAGGAGATGGCCTCGCCCTCACGGTCAGGGTCGGTCGCGAGGAACACGGACGACGCGCCTCTGGCGAGCTTGCGCAGCTTGGCCAGGATGTCGCCCCGCCCCTTGATGGTGATGTACTTCATCTCGAAGTCCCGCCCGGTGTCCACGCCGAACTGGGATTTCGGGAGGTCGCGGACGTGGCCCTGCGACGCCTCGACCTTGTAGGTGCTCCCAAGGTACTTCGCCACCGTGCGCGCCTTGGCCGGCGACTCCACGATGACGAGCTTGTGCTTCTTCGACTGCAAACATGCCTCCGGTTCTACTGGCCGGTCCTGCGGAACATCCGCCCCGGCAGGGCTTCGATGAGCCCCGTGAGCTCCAGCTGGGTGATGGCGACATTGAGGGTGCTGATGGGCAGGCCCAGCGCTTCCTGAAGCTGCGCGAAGCCCAGCGGCTCGGCGCACAGCGCATCATAAAGCCTGCGCTCATCCCCTGTCAAATCAGGGATGGGCAGTTTTGTCTGAGCGGTTTCGCCCCGCTGCGCCCAGCCCATGTCCTCCATGAGGTCCGCGGCGCAGGTGACCAGCCGAGCGCCCTCGCGCAGCAGCCGGTTGGGCACCGCGCTGGCGGGCTGGTCCACCGGGCCCGGCAGCGCGAACACCTCACGGCCCTGCTCCAGCGCGTGGCCCACCGTGATGAGGGTGCCGCTCTTCTCCCGCGCCTCCACGAGCAGGACGCCGTGCGAAAGCCCGGAGACCACTCGGTTGCGGTAGGGGAACCGGAAGGCAAGCGGCTCGGCCCTGGGCGGGAACTCGCTGACGACCGCGCCTCCGCTCTCAATAATCTTCTGGGCCAGCTCGGCGTTCTCCGGCGGGTACAGCCGCAGCAGGCCGCTGCCCAGCACAGCGACGGTGCGCCCGCCGCCCTCCAAGGCCCCCTTGTGGGCCGCGGTGTCGATGCCGTAGGCCAGGCCGCTGACGACGGCCACGCCCTGCGCGGCCAAATCGCGCGCGATGCGGAAGGCTTGCTCCCGCCCGTACCGCGTCTCCCGGCGCGAGCCAACGATGGCGATCGCCCTCTCGTCATCCCCCGCCATGTTACCCAGATAGAACAGCGCGTCCGGCGCGTCCGCGATGCGCGAAAGGAGCTCCGGGTAAATCCCGTCGCCTTTGACGCAAATATTGATGCCGGAGCGCGCGAGGGCGAGCTCCAGCTTGTCCAGCCCCTTGTCGCGAAGCGCGCGCAGCTCGTCGTACGCTTTCTCCCCGATGGCACCAACCAGCGAACTGCCGAAGCCTTCATATATCGCCTGCACCGAGCCGAAGCGATCCATGAGCCGCTCCCGCCCGCGCTGCGTGAGGTGCTCGCTCATCGCGAGCCACGCCCTGTACAGCCTGTCCCCGGCGTCAGGCGCGCTCATTCCAGTACTTCCCGTCGATCACGCGCATCTGGACGGCCTCGGCCATGTCGGGCACGCCCACGTCGTCGCCTCCGCGCAGGTCCGCGATGGTGCGGGCCACCTTGATGAGCCGCGTATACGCGCGCATGCTCAGCCCGTAGCGCTTGAGCGCGGAGGCCAGCAGGGCCCGCGCCTCCGGCAAAAGCCTTGCCTGCCCCTCGAGGTCCCTGCCGCGCATCTGCGCGTTGAGGCGGATGCCGCTGCCGCGGTACCGCTCCGCCTGCCGCGCCCTTGCCGCGGCGACGCGCTCGCGCACCCGGCCGCTTTCCTCCGCCTGCGCGGGGTTCACGATGTCCTCCACCGGCACCGCATCCACCTCCACCTGCAGGTCGATGCGGTCCAGCAGCGGCCCGGAGATGCGGTCCAGGTACTTGCGGATGTCGTGGCTGCCGCAGCGGCACGGCTTGACCAGGCTGCCGTAGTACCCGCAGGGGCAGGGGTTCATGCTGGCGACCAGCATCATGCGGGACTGGTACTGCGTGTGCGCCCGCACGCGGCTTAAGGTGATGACCCCGTCCTCCAGCGGCTGGCGCAGCGCCTCCAGCAGGGAGCGCGGGTATTCCGGCATCTCGTCGAGGAACAGTACGCCGTTGTGGGCCAGGGAAACTTCCCCCGGCCTGGCCTGCGTCCCCCCGCCGATCATCGCGGCGAGCGACGCCGAGTGGTGCGGCGAGCGGAACGGCCGGCCGGTAATCAACCCGCCGCCGGGCGCGAGCACGCCGCCGGCGGAGTGGATGCGCGTCGTCTCGAACGCCTCCTCCTGGCTCATCTGCGGGAGCAGCCCGGGCAGGCACCGGGCGAGCATCGTCTTGCCGCTGCCCGGCGCGCCGATGAGCAAGGTATTATGCCCGCCAGCGGCCGCGACCTCCAGCGCGCGCTTGGCGGCCTGCTGGCCCCGGACCTGGGAGAAGTCCATCTC
>DATHTQ010000001.1:0-2086 GCA_035463055.1 Candidatus Limnocylindria bacterium | reverse complement strand
GTGTCAGGATCGAGTGGCCTTCGGACAGCAGGACCAGGAGCTGGTCGCGGTAGGAGACCACCTCGTCACCCGTCACGGCGAAGCTGGCGGTGATGCCCAGTTCCTTGAAGACCGAGCGAAGGCGGGCGAGGTATGCCGCGTCGGGGATATGGGAGATGACAATGGAAACCTTCTTCTCGGTCGTACGCGAGTTCTCGATGAGCTCCGCCTTCGTGCCGGAGGGGGATAGGGGCATGTTGTCCAGGAGGGTCATCTCCCTGACCCAGTCGCGCTCGATCTGCTCCGGCGTGACATAGCTGACGCCCTGCCTGCCGTAGGCGTCCAGCAGCCAGCCGACGCCGACGAGCAGCTTGTCCTCGTCGCCCATCGAGGAGAGGGGCGCCGGGGTCGGGGCGACGTACGGCGTGAAGAAGGGCGGGCGCGTGGGGGACGGGGTGTGCATGGGATTGGGCGTGGCGGTCCTCCCGGCCGGGACGCCGACGTCCATCACGTCGATGACCTGGTTGAGCTTGATGGACAGGATCGTTCCCCATTCGGTGGCGGTTGCGAACGTCTCGGCGTGGCGCTCGGTGGCGAAGCTGTTGTGGTTGATGAACCGCGTCGGCTTCACGGCGCCCGACATGCCAAGCGCCTTCACGTAGGCAAGCAGGCTCGGAGTATACTCCGTCAGGTGGCCCTTGAACAGCGCCGGCGTGACCCCCGTCAGCACCCGCAGGGTCTGCTGCGCCCTCCACAGGCTCGCCATGGCGGCGTCGGACGCGAGCAGCGAGATTCCCTTTTCGCCGTTAAACCCGTAGTTCCCCAGCTGGTGCCCCTCGCGCAGGATGCGGACCGCCACCTGCGGGTACTTCGCGAGCTCTGCGGCAGGCGCGAAGAAGATGGCCTTCGCGTTATGGCTGAGCAGCAGGTCGAGCAGGGAGTTCATGGTCGCCTCGGACGCGATGTTCTCGACGATCAGGCTGATCTCGCGCTTGAGGACCGGACGGGAGGTGAAGACGTTGGCCTCGCCCGCCTTCGCGCTGGCGGTCAATACCCCCTGCCATGCCTGCGTGCTGTTGGGCGAGTACAGCTCGCGGAAGAGCCGCGCGTACTCGGTCTGCTGCTCGGTCTCCAGCTGCTCCAGCGGGATCACGCGGACTCCCTCCTGGGCGAACGCGTCCAGCAACCAGGTCACGTTATGCGCGAGGCTGTTCCATTCCTGGCGGGAATGCGTGGGCTCCGGGGAGGCGAGCCTGATTTCGTAGGAGGATGGGGGAATGGTGTAGGCGCCGCGCTGGGATGCGGAAGGCGTCGCAAGGGCCCCCGGCATTTCGGCGGCCTCCAGCGCGAGGCCCATCTTCACGCAGAGGATCGCGCCCGAAGGCGTGCGCTTCGCGTACCCGAGCGCCTGCTCGAAGGTCGCGAAACTGGTATGGTTCACGTAAAAGCCGGGCGAGACGGCGACCGCCGAACCGGCGGCGTAGGCCGCCTTGAGCACCAGGGGCGTGAGTTCCGTCACGCTGCCCTTGAAGTACCGGGCGGTGGTCCCGGCTGCCCTGAGCGCTGACTGGGCGTACCTCGCGCTGCGGAGGATGGCTTCCGGAAGCAGCTCCTGCGCCTTCTTTTCGCCCTTCATGAGGTAATTGCCCATGGAGTGCCCGGATTCGAGGATGCGCTTGGCGATGAGCGGGTTCCTTGCCACGAAGTCTCCCGGGAGGAAGAACGTCGTCCGGATCCCGTGCATCGCGAGCGCGGTAAGGATGGACTCGATGGTCGCCTCGTCGGCGGTTCCCTCGAACACCACGCTGACCGCCTTGGCGAGGATGGGGGAGCCGCTGAGCACCTTGGCCGGCGGTTCCGTATCGGCAAGGACCTTGTCGAGCAGGGCGGGGTAGTCATGGTCGTATGCCGCCAGCAGCTCTGCCGGCTTCACGAACGTGAAGCCCTGTGCCTGCGCGCCCTCCAGCAGCCACCTGGTCACCAGCACAAGCCGCTCGTCCCACGGCAGTACGCCCGTCGCGGGTGCGGGTGTCACCCATCCCAGCGGCGTGGGCGTCAGCGTTGGCAGCGGCGTCGCCAAGCCCCTGTTCGCTTCCCACACATCCAG